>NZ_MWQE01000002.1:300000-423128 GCF_002210285.1 Fibrobacter sp. UWR2
CGAGATATCCCATGCAAGCGGGTTCAGCAGCGTTTCGACATCGCTTTTTACGAACCGTGCCATAAGGCGCTTCTGGTATGGCGAATTTACAATCCAGCGGTCTACCTTGCTGTAGATTCTATTGGCGAGGATATCGCGTATCCATCCCAGGTTTGCATGAGTTTCCTTCTGGGTGAAGGCGAGCGGGAGGTAGGATACCGTAGGGATGCCCAGCCGTTTTGCTGCCCACAGTCCGGGCAGGCAGCGCTCAATGTTGCCGGGGCAGAGCACCAGGTTCTGGACGCCGTTCTTTTTGAACAGTTCTTCGGCCTTCTGTGTCTTTCCGCCGAATCGGTCCCGGATAATCGGGAAGGGCGTTTCGGAATGGTAGGGGAGCCTAACCTGCTTTACGCATTCGGGGAGGAATCCTGCAAACTTTTCGCACGAATAGAAGAACGTGACATCGTTCGTTTCGGCAACGATGGAGGCTATCCTTGCAGAAAGGATTTCCTGGCCGCCCCATTCGGGAGCGTCGCTGTAGAAACTAATGGATTTCTTGCAGGTAGAAGACATCAATTGTAATATAGAAAGTTGCTATATTCTAGACGATGGCGAAAAAAAAAA
This sequence comes from Fibrobacter sp. UWR2, assembly GCF_002210285.1. Lineage (NCBI taxonomy): Bacteria > Pseudomonadati > Fibrobacterota > Fibrobacteria > Fibrobacterales > Fibrobacteraceae > Fibrobacter > Fibrobacter sp. UWR2. The sequence continues at coordinate 300,604 of NZ_MWQE01000002.1, forward strand.
AGGTCCTTTTTGTCTGCGACAAGAACGAACGCACGAGTTTTGGTCGGTTGACCATAAACTTGCTCGATGCCGTACATGAAAAGTATGATGCCCACGTGCTTTGGCTCAAGACTCCGAAGTTTTTCCCTGATGATGCCGTTGCAAAAAAGTCTGCCCCGGTCCCGGTTGCAGATGCCCGCGGGTTCACTGCGCACGAAATCTGGGCGAAATCGCTTTACACGGGTTTTTTCACGTTTCCTTCCGCCTTCCGGAAGATCCTTCGCGCTATCAAGCCGGATGTGGTTTTCTTTATCCGCCCTGAGTTGGGGTTTCTTGTCAGGGAATCGATTGCCGCGACTTGGGATGCAACGACCATAATGTTCGTGCACGACACGTTTGCCGAGACTCTCTACCCGCATAGCATCAAGTTCAAGCTCCTGAACATGTTCTTTGTCCGCGGGACACTCTGTGCGGACGGCTTTGTCTACAATTCGAACTGGACGCGCCAGGAAGCGGCCAAGTATTTTGGCAAGAAGATGGCCGACGCTCCTGGGAAGGTTATTGGCTGCCCGATCGATTCCGCGTTGTTCAATGCGCCGGAAACTCCCGTGACGAAGGAGGAACGTGCCGCATTCCGTAGAAAGCATGGAATGCGTAATTTCCAGGGCATGTGCCTGAACGTGAGCCTTGATGAACCGCGCAAGAATATCGATACGTATTTCGAGATGGCACGCTTGCGGCCCGATGTGGCCTTTGTGCGTGTAGGCAAGTTCTCGGATCGCTTGCGCGCGATAGTGAACGAGAAAAAACTGTATAACGTGTTCCATTTTAACGAATTCAGCGCTGTGGAATTGCGGGACTTTTATCGCCATGCCGATTTGATGGTTTATCCGAGTTTCTTGGAAGGCTTCGGGCTTCCGCCTATCGAGGCGATAGCTTGCGGCACGCCTGCGGTGTGCGCAAGGGCATCGGCGGTCGAGGAAAACCTGGACGGTGTATGCCCGCTGGTAACGCCCGCCGATGATGCGGAAGCCTACGCTCGCGTGTTGGACCGCGTACTTGCCGGCGAGAATGTCGTTGACGATGCTGCCGCCTGCAAGCTTCTTGAATACTGCTCCATGAAAAGTTTCACGGAACGAGTGGTTGAGTTCCTTGAAACTCCCGGCTTGTAATGCGCCGGGATTTTAGGGTTTCAGAAAAGTTCCGCTAGGAAATCGCTCTTGAGTTTGCTCAGGAGTGTCGCCTTGTCGCGTTTTTCGAATATTTCCTTGCGTTTTTTCCAGATAAAGTAAGAGACCTTCGGGTTCTTTACGAGGAAGCGTAAGTTGTGCAGAATCCCGAACGACTTTACAAGCGCATAGGCGAAGTGCTTTGTTGCCTTTGTGCCGGTTTCGGAAAGGTTGCCCGTGGTATTTGCTACCAGGTATGGGACGGAGAACATCTTACCGCCGGCATGGAGCATGCGGAATGCGAAATCTGCGAACATCGTGCTTTGGGTAAGCGTGTCGTCGAGCCTGCCGGTGCGTTGCATGATCCTGCGAGAAAAGACTGCTAGATACGGGTACGGTGCTGCGACAAAACGCATTTTTGCGTTCTCATCGAGCATCTTTAGGCCGGTCTTTTTATCCAACGCGTAGCCTGAAAGGAATTTGCCTGCGGCGGTATCGTGTATGCGAGGTGCAAACGCGTCGACCATCGGGAAACTCGAAATGCACTCGGCGAGGTCGTTTAGGAATTGCCGGTCAATCGCGATGGACCTGTGTGCGAATACGATCCATTCCGCCTCACTGTTTTCGAGGTTCGAATTCAGGTTGTTGCCGTAGAACCATCCGAGTGCATCGTCGGTAAACGGTGGGGTGAAGGGGTGATTTTCTTGGCTTGGATCTTCTGTGGAATCCCACACGAGGACATCGAATTGCCGCATTACAGACCCAAGCGCAGACCGATGCGGTGTTCTACCCCGAGCCCTTGAGCGAGGTACGAGAAGGCGTAGTCGATGGAAAACATCTTGCTAGTGTAGCCAAGACCGGCGCTCAGCATGCGGGCGTATTGCGATTCGTCAGGACGGCTGTTTGCCGAAATGAGTTGCTTGAAGTCGCGTGTGATGTCAAGCCATGCTCGTGTAAAGCCTGCGCGTATAAAGAAATTCTGGCCTAGAGCGTATTCGCCTGCGAGTGCAAATCGTGATTCGGCGAATCGCGGAAAATCACTTTCAGTCATGATAGTGAGTCGCGGCAGGATGACTGGCCTGTAGTACAGTGAAATGCCGAACAATTGCGACATAGGGTAGAAATCGTCTTCGCCGTCGTCGATGTAGTCGCGCAGGAGCATGCCGAAGTCCCTGGCAACGATTGCTGCACCGAAAATCTTACTGTCAGATTGCCAGGATATGCCCCAGTCGAATGCGGCGCCCATTGCCATCCTGTCGCCCTTATCGTCGGTGAGCTGTTCTGCTGCGAACTTGATGGTCGCGCCCACGTTGATGTGGGTCATGGCGTACGAGACGGTTGCCGTAGCGAGTTGGCTTAAAGGATTGTATTCCTTGCCTGTTTCCAGTCCGTACTCATCGTAGCCGGTTATTGTTCCGTAATCAAGCCAGTTGTACGAAATCTGGTACAGGAAATTTCTGTAACTCGATGTGTACGAGATAGAACCCTGGTTATCGGCCATTGCGCCTGTTTGCCAGTGGATTTCACCAATACGTTTCGTTCCGTCCGGCAAGCGGAGTGCGGCCGGATTCAACTGCACTATGGTCGGGTCGTTCGTGGGGTATGCAGATGCGGCTTTTTCGAGCGAGGCGTTACGCGGACTGTCGAACGTGCTCATGAACGAGAAGACTTCCTTGCCTTGGTCGTTCTGCGAAAAGTATGCACTCGCGCACGTAGGGAGCATCAGACTCCATAACACAAGTGACAAAACTCTTCTTTTAAAGTTCATGTGGTAAATTTACAAAAAAACGAAAAAAAAGACCCACAACCTTTACAAAAAAATCGATTTTTAATATATTTGGAGCGCTCGGGCTATTAGCTCAGTTGGTAGAGCAACGCCCTTTTAAGGCGTGGGTCGAAGGTTCGAGCCCTTCATAGCTCAGTGAAAATCCGGTTCCGTAGTTTCGGGATCGGATTTTTCTTTTACGCGTCTCCTTACTTGCTCTCGTGCTTGCTCATGCAGTGGAGGCTTCCGCCTTCTTCGATGACGGTACGGCTGTCTAGCCCGATGACGAATCTTTCGGGATATACGCTTTCGAAATACTTCTGCGCGATAGCATCGTTCTTGCACTTGTATTTCGGGTAAATTAATCCGCCATTCACGAAGATGAAATTCATGTAGCTCGCGGGGAGAATCTGGCCGTCTTCGAGTTTCCTCTGCGGGGGGAGTGCTAAAGTGTCAACTTTGAAATTCTTGCCGTAGAACGCATTGAGCCAAGTCTCGATGAGGTACTTTGCCTCTGAGAGAACCTTTGCGTTCTTCGATTTCATGTTGGAATCCCAGGCCATGACGAGTCTGTTCTTGGATACGAATCGCGCGACGTTGTCGATGTGCCCGTCGGTGTGGTCGCCGTTCAGACCGTGGGGGAGGATGAGCAGGCTCTTGAGGCCGAGCGTTTCGCAAATCGACTTGATGACCTTGGAAAGTTCTTCCTGCTTGTTGCGGTTCTTGCCCACGAGGCAGTCGAGCGTGGTGATTCCGAGTCCGTCACCGTTCACTTCGATGGCGCCACCTTCGAAAATGTAGGGAATCTTTTTCCCTTCTTCGTAACCGATGGCCTTTGCTATGCGGGCGGGAATCTGGTTGTCGTTTTTCCACGGAGGGAACTTTGCGCCCCAGGCGTTGAAAACGGCTTCGGAAACGACGGTCTTGCGCCCTTTTTTCACGAAGAACGGGCCGTAGTCACGGATCCAGATATCGTCTGTCTTGATGACGTGAAAGTTAACAGGGAATGCCGTGCCACTGAGTGCATTCATTTCGGCTTCCGTCAGGAACGTCTTGTTTGGAATAAGGACGTTCACCGGCTGGAAATCGCTGATGGTGCGGATGAGGTCGATATAGAACTTGCGGATCTTGATGCCGCGTTCGCCATACCAGTTCTGCTTGTTGTGCGGGAAGGAAAGCCATGTCGCCTTCTGGTCCTCCCATTCTGCCGGGTAGCGGATTGTTGCTAAAGCCATGTTAGTTGCCCCAGATTTTGAGGATGTCTTGGTACAGGTCTATACGGCGGTCGCGGAAATGCGGCCACCAGCGGCGGTTTTCCTCGGTTTCGACGAGGTCGAGTTCCACAGTGGAGACTCCGAGGAATTCAGGGGAGCACTTTTCGAGAATGTAGCCGTCGGGTGCGGCGGCGAAACTCGTGCCCCAGAACGTGAGGTGGCCTTCGGTGCCGCCACGGTTTGCCGCAATCACGAAGGTGCGGTTTGCAATCGCGTGGCCGCGCATGACGGTCATCCAGCTGTCCTGCTGGCGCGGGTAGATTTCCTTAGGCTCGCTGTCCATCCAGCCGATGGCGGTGGGGTAGATGAGCACATCTGCGCCCTTGAGGCTCATGATGCGGGCGGCTTCCGGGAACCACTGGTCCCAGCAGATGAGCACGCCGAGGGTACCTGCGCTTGTCTTGATGGGCTCGAAACCTGTGTCGCCCGGGATGAAGTAGTACTTCTCGTAGAAGGCGGGATCGTCGGGAATGTGGCTCTTGCGGTAGAGGCCGGCAATGCTGCCGTCGCGCTCGAACACGAAGGCGGAATTGTGGTAGATGCCGCGGGCGCGCTTCTCGAAGAAGGGGAACACCACGACGGCGTTCAGTTCCTTTGCGATGGACTGCCACTGGCCCACAATCGGGTGGTCCTTTTCGATGGCGAGGTCAAAGAAGTCCGCGTTCTCCTCGAACGGGAAGTATGGCGTGTGGAAGAGTTCCGGCAACACGACCAGGTCGTAGCCCTTGCCCTTGAGGGCACGGGCCTGTTCCACGTACCAGGCGTTATTCGAATCGAAATCGCCTGTCCATTTGCCTTGCAGCGTGGCTACTTTAATCTTGCTCATATAGTCATCCCCGCGATTGTAGTTGTCATTCCGCGTTTTTGTCATCCTCGCGCAGGCGAGGATCTACTTACTTTTCGAAATACTCCTTGGCCTTGGCGATGACGTCTTCGACCTTGACCATGGTGAATTCCTTTTCGTTGCGGAACTTCCATTCGACTTCACCGTTGGCGAGGCCCTTCTTGCCGATGGCGATGCGCACCGGAGAACCCCAGAGGTCGGCGTCCTTGAACTTCACGCCCGGGCGTTCGTCGCGGTCATCCACGAGCACGTCGATGCCGGCGGCTTCGAGTTCCTTTTCGAACTTTTCAGCAAGTTCAACGAGTTCGGCTTCCTTGCCGATGGGGACGATTTCCACCTGGAACGGAGCGATGGACTTGGGCCAGATCGGTCCGAAGTCATCGTGGCTGTTTTCAACGACGGAAGCCATCAAGCGACCCACGCCGATGCCGTAGCAGCCCATGATGGCGGGAGCGGTGGTCTTTTCGGCGGTGAGGTACTTGGCACCCATAGATTCAGAGAACTTGGTGCCGAGTTTGAAAATGTTACCCATTTCGATGCCGCGAGTTTCGGTGAGGAGTTCGCCGCAGCAGGGGCACTTGCAGACTTCGCTCGCTTCGGCGATGTCGGCCACTTCGAACTTCGGGAAGTCGCGCTTCGGGTTGCAATGCTTGAAGTGGTAGCCTTCTTCGTTTGCGCCCGTCACGAGATCGAAGGAATCGGCAATCGCTTCGTCCACGATAATGCGCGTGTCGTGAGAATTGATCGGGGACGCAAATCCCGGAACCATGCCGCAGGCCTTGATGAGGCTGTCTTCGGCAGGGTAAAGTTCCTTCGCCTTCAGCAAGTTGTGAAGCTTGATTTCGGAAACGTCAAGGTTGCCCGGAACCACGACCGTGATGAGCTTGCCTTCGAAGTCGAAGAACACGCACTTGGCGGTCGATTCAGCCGGGACGTTCAGGAACTTGGTGAGTTCGTCAATGCTTTCGCTGTTCGGCGTGGCGACCTTTTCGAGGGCTGCATTTTCGTCGCCCTTGAACGGCACGCGCTGGAACTTCGCGATTTCGCGGTTGGCCTGGTAGCCGCACTTCTTACAAAGAATCAAGTAGTCTTCGCCGTTCGGAGTGTCGAGCATGAATTCGTGAGCGACCTTACCGCCCATGATACCCGTATCGCTCTGCACCACCACCGGTTCAATGCCCACGCGACGGTAGATGCGGAGGTAGGCGTCGTATTCTTCCTGGTAGTGACGGTCCAGGTCTTCCTGGCTGGTGTGGAAACTGTAGGCATCCTTCATCAGGAATTCGCGGACGCGGATAAGGCCGCCGCGGGCACGGGCTTCGTCACGGTACTTGGTCTTGAACTGGTAGAGCATCACCGGCAGCTGCTTGTAGCTGTTGAGCACGTAGCGCACGAGGTCGGTCATGGCTTCTTCGTGCGTCATAGCGAGCACCATGTTGTGGTTGTTGCGGTCCTTGAAGCGCAGGAGTTCTTCGCCGATGGCCTGGTAACGGCCCGATTCGCTCCAGAGTTCAGCGGTCTGCACCACCGGCAGGTCCACTTCGATACCGCCAATCTTGTTCATTTCTTCGCGGATGATGTTCACGATCTTCTGGATCACGCGGAAGCCCATGGGCATCATGGAATAGATACCGGTAGAGACGGGCTTGATGTAGCCGCCGCGCATGAGGAAGATGTGGCTGGGCATGGTGGCATCGCTCGGCGTTTCGCGGAGCGTCACGTAAAAGTACTTGGAGAGTTTCATTTTGTTGCCTTTTTTAGATTTTTCGCGCAAAATTTAACTTTTTTATAGGGCCTTGTCATATTTCGGTCTGTTCATTGATCTTTCAAATTTCATGCTCTTACATACTAAAGTAGGGAAGGTCTGTGTTTAGTCCGTAAAAAAACGTTGGTTGTTAATTTGTTTGTTACGATTTTATGCGCGTGGATACCTGAAATTACAGACTAAAGCGGGCGGCCCCCCATTTTAGTCTGTATTTTTGTCTCTGAGCGGGGGAGTTCTCCTCTTTTTTTACGGACTAAATATGGGTTCCAGCTCTTTTGGTCCGTAAAGGGCTGAAAAATGGTCATATTTAGGGTGTTTTTTCTTTGTTTTTAGCTTCGTTTGCTGCTTTGTTTACTAATTTTCAGCCCAAATTGCATTTTTGCCTGGGTCCTGTGACCAGATTCGCCAATTCCACTGGTGCAAGAGCAGGGAAACTCGGACAAAAACATGTAATGAAACAACAATCAAAAAAAGGAATGGCTATAATGGCTACTATCACTAAGGAAAAAGCTGCAGAACTCACCGCCAAGTTTGGTGCAAACGAAAAGGACACCGGTAACGTCCGCGTCCAGATCGCTATCCTCACGGAAAAGATCAAGAATCTGACGGAACACATCAAGAGCCACAAGAAGGACTTCCACTCCCTCCGTGGTCTGTCTGCCATGGTTGCCAAGCGCCGCAACCTCCTCAAGTACTACGGTGAGCAGGACATTCTCGCTCAGCGTGCTCTCATCAAGGAACTCGGTCTCCGCGGCTAATCTGCGGACTGGAGATAATCTATGTCTATTGACGCATACCATCAAAAATACGGCAAGATGCTCGACCCGAAGGAAGTGTCCGTTACGCTCCCTGACGGCCGCGTCATCACGTTCGAAACGGGCCGTATTGCCAAGCAGGCACGCGGTGCCGCAGTCGCCAAGATGGGCGACGCGTTCGTGCTCTCTACTGTCTGCTACGGCGAAGAGAAGGAAGGCGATTTCTTCCCGCTGACCGTCGAATATCGCGAAAAGGCCTACGCTGCTGGTCGCCTCCCGGGCGGCTACAACAAGCGCGAAGCCGGTCGCCCCTCCGACGAGGAAACTCTCTCTGCCCGTATCATCGACCGCCCGATTCGCCCGATGTTCCCCGAGAACTTCACGCGCGAAGTCCAGGTGATTGTGCAGGTTCTTTCTGCCGACCGCAAGTTTGCACCGGATGTGCTCGGCGTGTCTGCAGCATCCCTCTCCATCGGTCTTTCCGAACTGCCCTTCGAACAGCAGGTTGCCGCCGTGCGCGTGGCCGTTGTCGATGGCCAGAACGTCGTGATGCCCACCTACGAACAGATGGCCTGCGCCGATCTGGACCTGGTGGTCGCCGGTACCGAAGATTCCGTCTGCATGGTGGAAGGCGGTGCCTACGAAGTGTCCGAAGACACGATGATCAACGCAATTCTCGCCGGTCACGAAGCCATCAAGCTCATGTGCAAGGCCCAACAGGAACTGGTGGACCGCTGCGCTAAGCCCAAGATGGAACTCAAGCCGCAGCACGTTGGCGAAGCCCACGAAAAGCTTCTCGCCACGGTGAAGGAAGTCGTGTGGGACGAACTGAACAAGGACGTCCACTCCAACATGGTGAAGACCGACTTCTATCCGGCTATGGCAGACCTCTGCGCGAAGATGCTCGAAGACGAACGCATTCTCGCCATCATCGGCAAGGACGAAGAACAGGATCCTGCTCTCGTCGCAGACGCGAAGGCAATCTTCAGCGACTACGAACGCACTGCCATGCGCGAAATGATCTTGAACGAAGACGTGCGCCTCGACGGCCGTACGACGACCGAAGTCCGCCCGATCGAAATCGAACTCGGCGTTCTTCCGAGCGCCCACGGTTCTGCGATCTTCCAGCGCGGCGAAACCCAGGGTCTCGTGGTCTGCACGCTCGGCTCCAAGGCCGACGAACAGCGCTACGAAAGCCTGCAGGGCGAAGGCTCCAAGAGCTACATGCTGCATTACAACTTCCCGCCGTACTGCGTGGGTGAATGCAAGCGCCTCGGCATGAGCCGCCGCGAAATCGGTCACGGCCACCTCGCCGAACGTTCTCTCGCTGCCGTTCTTCCGCTGCCGGAAGACTTCCCGTACACCATCCGCGTGGTTTCCGAAATTCAGGAATCCAACGGTTCTTCTTCCATGGCCTCTGTTTGCGGTGGCTGCCTCAGCTTGATGGATGCTGGCGTTCCTATCAAGGCTCCGGTCGCAGGTGTCGCCATGGGCCTCATCTCCGAAAAGGGTTCCGTGAAGGAAGGCGGCAAGATCAAGATCTTGACCGACATCACCGGTACGGAAGACCACCTCGGCGATATGGACTTCAAGGTGACGGGTACTGCCGAAGGTATCACTGCCTTCCAGATGGATATCAAGATCCGCGGCATTACGCCGGAACTCATGCGCGAAGCTCTGGAACAGGCTCGCCAAGGCCGTCTGCACATCCTCGGCAAGATGGCTGAACTCGGCCTCGCCGCTCCGCGTCCGAAGGTTTCCGACAAGGCTCCGACCATGATCAAGATGCGCATCCCGACCAACAAGATTCGCGACGTCATCGGTTCCGGTGGCTCCGTGATCAAGGGTATGCAGTCTCAGACGGGTTGCACGATCAACATCGACGACGATGGCAACATCGACATTGCCGCCCCAAGTGGCAAGGCCGCTGCAGTCTGCCGCCGCATGATCGAAGAACTCACTGCCGAACCCGAACCGGGCCGCAAGTACAAGGGCAAGGTCAAGACGATCCAGCCGTTTGGCGCATTCGTCGAAATCCTCCCGGGCCGCGACGGTCTCGTGCACATCTCCGAACTTGCTGACCACCGCGTCGATAAGGTCGAAGACGTTGTTCACGTCGGTGACGAAGTCGAAGTGCTCTGCCTCGGTGTTGACCCGAAGGGCAAGGTGAAGCTTTCCATGAAGGCTCTGCTCCCTCCGAAGGCCGCCCCGGCTGAAGCTCCGGCCGCTGAAGCCGCTCCTGAAGCACCTGCTGCAGAAGCCGCTGCTCCGGAAACTCCCGCTGGCGCTACTGAAGCATAATTCGTTTATACGAAATTGAAGACGCCCGGCTTAACCGCCGGGCGTTTTTTTTTACTTAGTAAAGTTGCTACTTTGAGAACAAATGCTTGAATGCGGCGCCGAGCCCCTGGGCCTTCAGGTCGGACCAGAACGTTGTCGGGATGGCGAGCAGTTCGGCGATGGGGCGAGGGAACTTCTTGAAGATGTACTGCCTGCGCTTCATGCCGATGCGCACGTTCTCGGGACGCCAGTTGCTGCCGAAGTGGTGGATGCTCACGGTCTCGTCGGCGGTGTTGATTGCCCCGTCCAGGAAGCGCTTGGGCGAGAAGTACCATTCGGGCAGGATGTCGAGCCCGTTGAACTTGTCGCAGGCGTTCGCGAGAATCTGCGGGAGCACGAGCTGCTCCACCTTCTCCTCGCTGTATTCGTAATGTCTTTCAGTGTAATACTTTAGTGCCTCGCCGATGATGGGCGAGTTCTTCTCGGCTCCGAGGAATGACGGTTCGATGCGCTTGGAACCGTTCTCGTACCCGAGGATGTACTTGCGGTCGAGCAGGTGGTTTGGCGACATTAGGAGCTGCACGTCGGAATCGAGGTAGATGCCGCCTTCGGTGTATAGCGCATATAGGCGGACAGCATCAGCGGCGAATGCCCAGTTCCCCTGATCCATGGCCTCCAGTATCCAGGGAATACCAGTAGCCTTCGCCTTGCGATAGTCCCAGAAGATGCAGTTGTAATCGCCTAAGTATTTCTCCCAAGATTCCATGCAACGCTGAACCTTTTCTGGAAAAGGCTCGTTAGATAACCAGCAGTAATGAAAAATCTTCGGGATCATAAATCATACTCCATCTGTACCCTTATTTTAACTTTTTTTTTGGAAAATGGAACATGTTTTTTACAATTTTATTTGGAAAAATGACCTGAAAATGATTTTTTGCTAAATTTGGGGTATGACCAAGTTTAGCGAATTCCCGTATGTTGCCGACCGCTTTAACGCCGTCCGCAGGGAAACTGTACAAGTCCGCGTTGGCGAGGCTTTGATAGGGGGCAACGCCCCCATTTTAGTTCAGTCCATGACCACAACTAAGCCCAAGGACGTCGAGAAGACTGTGGCCGAGACTTTGGCGCTCGCCAAGGTGGGGTGTGGCCTGGTTCGCATTACCGCTCCCACATTTGCCGATGCGCAGGGCCTCGAAGAAGTGATGAAGCGCGTGCGTGCCGCTGGCTGCACTGTGCCGGTTTCTGCCGACATCCACTTCCAGCCGAAGGCCGCGTTCGAGGCGCTCAAGTGGGTCGAGAAGGTCCGCATCAATCCGGGTAACTTTGTCGACACGGGAATTTTGACGCTTGACCAGCAGACGGACAAGTCGTTCGACGAGGGCAAGGAAAAGGTTGCAGAAGCCTTCACGCCTTTTGTGCAAGAGGCCAAGCGCCTGGGACGCGCCATCCGCATCGGCGTGAACCACGGTTCGCTCTCTGCCCGCATGATTTACCGCTACGGCGACACGGTGGAAGGCATGGTGGAAAGTGCCATGGAATACCTGGCCGTGTGCGAGGCCGAGCATTTTGACCAGGTCGTTTTAAGTTTGAAGAGCAGTAACCCGCGCGTGGCGATTGCCGCCTACCGCATGCTCGCCGCCCGCATCAAGCAGGAAGGCTTCAAGCCGTACCCGTTCCACGTGGGCGTGACGGAAGCGGGCGCGGGTGCTGACGGACGACTGAAGTCGGCCGCGGGCATCGGCGCACTCCTGCTCGATGGCCTGGCAGATACGATACGCGTTTCCCTGACCGAAGATCCGGTGGCCGAAGTCCCGGTGGCACAGGAACTCATCAAGGTCTGCGCGTTGCCTACTGCACCGACGGCATTTAACGTGCCCGTATTCGAGAAGGACCCGTACCATTACGAACGCAGGGCGACAACGCCTGTCGCAATTTCCGGCGTGGAAATCGGTGGCTCTAGCCCGGTGAAGGTCGGCGTGAAGGCCGATGCGATTGCACTTACCGGCGAACGCCGCAAAGCGGAATTTGCCCTCCCGAGCTTGAGCGAAAAGCCGATTGTTGAATTCAAGGATGCGATGGACATCGCCGGTTTCGCCCAGAATCCGGCCTCCGTTCCCGCGGGTTCCGTGTTCTGCTATACCGGTGCCGAGATGGTCTCCGGCGTGCGCGCATTAGCGGCGGCTCTGGAGTCGGCGAAGCGCCAAGACCCGATTCTGCTTTACGCCAAGATTAACGACAACGAAACCGAGACCCTCCGCGTGTCCGCCGATATCGGAAGCCTCGTGACGGACGGTCTTGGCGATGCCGTCGTTATCGACGGCTACAAGGGCGCTAAGGAATGCGTCCTGCTTGCATTCGACATTTTGCAGGCCGCCTACTGCCGCCGCAGCAAGACGAACTTCATCAGCTGCCCGAGCTGCGGCCGCACCCTCTACGACATCCAGCAGGTGATGGGCAAGATCAAGGCCCGCTTCGGTCACCTCTCGGATATTTCCATCGGCATTATGGGCTGCATCGTGAACGGCCCGGGCGAGATGGCGGACGCCGACTTCGGCTACGTGGGCGGTGGCCCCGGCCGCATTACCTTGTTTGAAGGCAAGACGGCGGTCAAGAAGAACATCCCCGAAGAGGACGCCATCGAGGAACTCGTGAATTTGATTAAGGAGCGTGGTCGCTGGATTGACCCGTAACGCGCCCCTCAAGATTTTAAACATTAACAAAGGACATAAAAATGGCAACTATTAAGACGATGAACAACATTTCCAAGAAAGGCTTGAGCCTGTTTGGCTCGTTCTACCAGGTTTCCGACTCCGTCGAGAAGCCGGATGCCATCTTGGTGCGTTCCGCCCAGGTTGATACCGACAACTTTGACGGCCTGCTGGCTGTCGCCCGCGCCGGCGCTGGCGTGAACAACATCACTATCGACAAGGCTTCCGCGAAGGGCATCTGCGTGTTCAACACTCCGGGTGCAAACGCCAACGCCGTTGCCGAACTCGTGATGACCGTGCTCGGCATGGCCGTCCGTAACGTGGACAAGGCCGCTGCTTGGGTCAAGAACCTCGACACCACCGATCCGGACCTCGCGAAGACCGTCGAAAGCGGCAAGAAGAAGTTCGCCGGCATGGAACTCGCAGGCAAGACCCTCGGCGTGATTGGCCTCGGCAAGATCGGCGTGCTCGTCGCCAACTATGCCCGTTGGAAGAACATGCGCGTCATCGCTTACGAACCGTATCCGAACGCCGCCAACATGCACGAACTTTCCAACAAGGTTGAAATTGCCGACCTCGACACCGTGATTGCGAAGTCTGACTTCCTCACCGTGCACGTTCCGTTCATCAAGGGCGTGACCGAGAACCTCCTCAACCGCAAGAACCTCGCCGGCTTCAAGGGCAGCTACATCATGAACTTCGCCCGCGGTGGCATTGTGGAAATGGCCCCGGTCAACGAGATGCTCGCTTCCGGTTCCCTCCAGGGCTACCTCTGCGACTTCCCGGATGCTGACCTCATCAAGAACGACAAGGTGACCTGCTTCCCGCACCTCGGCGCTTCCACTGAAGAAGCCGAAGAAAACTGCGCCGTGATGGCCGTCGAAGAACTGAAGGACTACATCGAATTCGGTTGCGTCCGCAATTCCGTGAACTTCCCGGCCCTCGTCGATCACCCGCATGCCGGTGTCAAGAGCCGCGTCGTGGTCATCAACCAGGACGTTCCGAACATGATTTCCGAAATCACGAAGGTGTTCGGTGCCGAAGGCATTAACATTGCCTCGTTCAGCAACAAGAGCAACGGCAAGATCGGCTACAACCTCGTTGACGTCGAAAGCAAGGTCGATGACTCCATCATCGAGAAGCTCTCCAAGCTTGACAAGGTCATCAAGGTCCGCGTGATCCACTTCTAGGATTTTTGATGTCATCCCCGGCTTGACCGGGGATCTTCCTTGAAAAAATTAGTCTCCGCATTGCGGAGGCTTTTTGTATATAAACAAAAGAATCGCTACTTCTGCCTACACATCAGTGCTTCTTTCATCGTGTATTCTTCGTGCTTTTTCTGGTTGCCCTTGCGCTTGTAGAATTCTGCGATGTTGTGTATCACGATGCAGTCTGTTGGCTCCAGTTTGTGGGCTTTTTCTAGATAAACTATCGCGCTGTCGTTCTCCTGGAGCATGTGCACCACGCTCATGGCGTTTAGTGCCTCTACGCTGTTGGGGAGGAATTTGAGCATTTGGCGTGCGAGCATTTCGTAGCAGGCGTCGTTCTCCTTTTCGAAATGTTGCCTGGCGGCAATCGTGAATTCGCCTTCCAGGAGTTTGTCTGCGTCGGCGATTTTTTGCCCGCCCTTGAGTTCGCATTTGTCCTTTTTCGTCTTTAGCAGTTCATGGATTTTCTCGAAATACCTGGCCTGCGCCTTGCAGTTTTCCATTTCGCCGTTTAGCTGGACCTGCCCGAGCCAGATGTCGATTCGGTACGGGAACCGCTCGAGTGCGGAATCCAGAATTGCGGATGCGTCCTGGAGGCTTCCGAGGGAATAGGCCGAGTGTATGGAGTTGCTCGATGCCCGGATTTCTGTCTTTATCGCCTTGTTCGCCCTTGCAATCCATTCTTCGGGTGTGTCGGCGAACGCTTGCGCGAAATATACGGCCAATAGGGTAAATAAGATTCTCTTCATGCCTCTAATTATAGTTTTTTTCTACTTTTCTTTACAAAATAGGATTGTTGGAATGAAGATTCTTGTGACTGGTGCGGCGGGTTTTATCGCCTCGAAGATTATGGCGATGCTTTCGGCCCGCGGGGACGAGGTTGTCGGGCTTGACAACATCAACGACTATTACGATGTGCGCCTCAAGTACGGGCGCCTATGGGAAAACGGCTTCCGTTCGGCGAACGGTGGAGTGCTTGCCGAGATACCCTTCGGGCAGATGCTTGAAAGTTCGACGCTCGCGGGCGCTCGTTTTGTGCGCATGGACCTTGCCGACAAGGAATCCATCGACAAGCTGTTTGCTGCCGAGAAGTTCGACAAGGTGGTGAACCTCGCGGCTCAGGCTGGCGTGCGCTATTCTATCACGAACCCTTATGCTTATATGCAGAGCAACATGGTCGGGTTCCTGAACATCCTTGAGGCATGCCGCAACAACAGCGTGCCGTACCTGCTCTACGCCTCGTCAAGTTCCGTGTATGGCCTGAACAGCAAGGTGCCCTACAGCGAGGATGACAAGGTCGACAATCCGGTTAGCTTGTATGCGGCAAGCAAGAAGAGCAACGAACTGATGGCACATGCCTACTCGAAACTCTACGGAATTTCTGCGACGGGACTGCGCTACTTTACGGTTTATGGCCCGTGGGGACGCCCTGACATGAGTCCGATGCTCTTTGCCCGCGCCATCTCGAAGGGCGAGCCCATCAAGGTGTTCAACAACGGCGACATGATCCGCGACTTCACCTACATCGACGACATCGCGGAAGGCAGCGTTCATGCGCTCGACCACATGCCTGTCGCCGCGGAATGCCCGAATGGCGTGCCCTACAAGGTGTACAACATCGGCTGCAGCCATCCGGTGAAACTGATGGACTTTATCGCCGAAATCGAGAACGCCTATGGTGAGCCCGCGAAGAAGGAATTTTTGCCGATGCAGCCGGGCGACGTTTACCAGACGAATGCCGACACAGCGAAACTCGAGGCGGAATGCGGCTACAAGCCCCACTGGAGCCTGCACGACGGTATCGCCGAGTTCATGAAGTGGTACAAGAGCGACAAGAACCCATTGAGGTAGATGATGCGCGGTTCACGGGCGGTTGTTGCGGTACTGTTACTTGTCAGTGTGCTCCTAGCGGCTGACGTGTTTGTGCTGCCTGCCGTGACGCCCGAACTCAAGGCGAAGGCTTCGGAATACTATAACAACGAGTGCAAGGGCTGCCATCGCTGGGCGCGCAAGTTTGCGGCGCCGCCCATGAAGGATAACGTCGCGCAGTATGTAGAGAATCCCGAGGCCCTGGTGCAGTACCTGATGAAACCGGAGCCCAAGCACCCTGACCAGTGGGATCCTATGGAAATTGCGCCCATGAGCGAGAGCGATGCGAAGACGATGGCTGCGTGGCTGTTGTATATTTTGGAACATCCGGACGACCCCGGAAGGCCTAAGTAGCAGGAGCTGTGCTTGAAGTATTGGATGGGTGGCATTTTTGCGGTTGTGTGCGCGTTCTTTTTGGCGGATTTCCTCTTTTGCCAGAAGGCGACTCCCGTGCGTGTTGGTGCCGATACGAGCGGCCCCTCGTCCATTGCTTTTTTCCATGCGCTTCATGGCGATTCAATTGGTTTGGCCTGCACGGCATGCCATACGGGTGCGGCATCTGCTGCCCGCGCGTATATGCCGGCGAAGGCGGACTGCATGGATTGCCACCGCCTGCCGCTCACTGAAAATCCCGGAATCGAGAAGCTGGATTCGGCGCTGGCCGCCGCTCCGGCATACCCCTGGGAGCACGAGCCCGAATTGCCGGAGCACGTGGTGTTCCACCACGGGGTACACGCGGCCGCCGGAGTCGAGTGTGCGGAATGCCACCGCAGTTTCGCGGGCGGTTCTTCCCAGAAGGCCGGCGCGACCCGCGGTCCTGCCCAGAAGGCTGACGTGTACGGCGACGACAATTTCAGCATGCAGATGTGTATCGCCTGCCACAGGGGCGATACGTTCAAACAGAAGAATTTCAAGCGGGCGGCCACCTACTGCGCCGCATGCCACAGGTAGTTTATGGATAGGCGCGAATTCCTGAAACTTTTCTCGATGACGGTAGCGGGCTTCGCCCTGTTCGGCTGCCGTGACGGCCTGTTCGGTACTCCAGTCAAACGTGCGGCGGCTCCGAAGCTTGCCGACTTCGAGAACGAGGTGCGCCTCGCTCTCTCCAGGATGAAGCCCGGGATGGAACTCGTGCGAGTGCCGATACCCGCGGCTCTCAAGACTCCGGGCGCATCCTCGGAAAACCGCTTCGGCATGGCTATCGACTTGGATGCCTGCGATGCCTGCGGCAAGTGTGTGCTTGCCTGCATCCAGGAGAACAACATCCCGCTTTCGGGCCCGGAGCAGATTGCCCGCGGGCAGTTCATGCACTGGATAGAACTTTTCGGCGGAGCTCCTGCGATGTGCTTTCACTGCGGCGACGCTCCCTGTGAGAAGGTTTGCCCGACGGGTGCTGCGAACCACACACCCGACGGCGTCTCCGCGATGATGTACAAGCGCTGTACCGGGAGCCGCTTCTGCGGGGCGAACTGTCCGATGGGTGCCCGCAAGTTCAATTTCGATGACCCGATTGCTTCGGGCCGTTCGCTCAAGTTTAACGCCGGCGTTCCCGTCCGCGAGAAGGGCGTGATGGAAAAGTGCTCGCTTTGCCTGCAGCGCCTGCAGGACAGCCGCCAAGATTTCAAGGCTCTTCACCCGCTCGAAAGCTGGCGTGGTCGCGGCGTGACGACGGCCTGTGCCGCCGCCTGCCCGAAGAACGCCATCATATTCGGCAACTGGCTCGATGATAGCTCCCCGCTGGTAGTTGCCGCCAAGAACCGCGTGCTTTATGCCCCGAAGGCAATCGCATCGCTCGACCCGTCCATCGTCTACATGAGGGGGCGTCGTTGATTTTCCGCATCCTCCTATATGCGGGCCTTGCGCTCCTGTTGCCCGGTTTGGCCGCGCTCGGATATTCCCTCTGGGAAGGTCCTGCCGCTTGGTCGCTTGATGCGCGTACCTTCTGGGGAACACCGATAAGCCTGTTCGTGTTCTGGATAGGCCTTGCCCATGCGGGGACGCTCATTTCGGCCATTCTCCTTGCACTCGGTGTTTCGCTAGACCGTCGCACTTCGATGCTTGCCGAACTCACGACGTTGTGTGCGCTCGTCGTTGCGGCCGTCTTCCCGCTCATGCATCTCGGTGTGGTGGAAAACTTCTACATGGTTATTCCGTTCCTCGATGCACGTGGAACCTTCGCCAACGTCGGGTCCCCGCTAGTCTGGGACTTCTGTTGCATCGCCATCTACGCAATTCTCTCGCTGGTATTCTTCGTCATTCACTTGCTTTCGGACCGCTTCCAGGCACTCGAGAACTTGCGCCGCCCGATGGCGTGGCTGCTCTTCCCGCTGGTGCTCTGGGTGCATACGATCGTGAGCCTCGATTTCGCGGTGACGTTCGTGCCGGAGTGGCGCGGGGCGTTCTTCCCGCTGTACTTTATCGCGGGCGCCATCTATTCGGGCCTCGCTATGGTGAACGTTCTCCTTGTGGCCGAGGGCTGTCGTGTCCGCATGCTCGAGAAGCTCATGGTGGCTGGCTCCTTCGTGATGCTTGCCTTCTGGGCCTGGAACTTTGCGCTGAAGGGCGACTGGAATTTCTCCGTTTTCGCTTTCGGGGCGCTCCTGCCGCAACTCTGGTGGGTGTCCACCTTCCGCGAGAGTGCAATCGGCCGCCTGTTTGTATCGGGCTCGGTGCTGCTCGGGCTGTGGCTTGAACGCTTCTATCTCGTGATGCCTGCCGAACCGCGCGAGTTCGGGTGGATCGATATGGGCCTTATCGTCTTCTCTGTCGGGTTATTTACAACGTTGCTTGTGCTATTGCGCATAAAGTTGCGTAAACCCATCGAAGGGGACGAACTACTGTTCGGTGAAGTGGACGAAAAACCTGCCCCTGTCGTGGAACACCATACGGAACCGCTTACAAGTCGCGAATTTATCGTATTGCGCTTCCCGCTGCTTGTCGGTGTACTCGTGGCGCTAGTCTACACGCTCTGGGCGGTCTCGAGGCCGGCATTCGATACGGTCGCCCTCGGGCTCCCGAACGTGGCAGCGTTGTTTTTCCCGATTGTGGCGCTTGTGGCCTCTGTCGTGCTTTGTGCACGCCCGGCCTGGAACATCGGACGCGGTTCTCGATATCTGAAATTAATCATTATTGTATGTGTTGCTTTATTTGCCTTCCTTGCGGGAATGTTCTATGCGGGCGGATCGTCTACTCCTTCGAAGTATTTGACAGGCGTGGATATCCCTCAGTTTGTGGAGGGCGGCTCTGCGGTCGTTCCCGATTCCCTCCATGCCCGCGCTATGTGGAATGCTCGTTGCAGTAGCTGTCATGGAACGGATGGCAAGTTCAACGAGAAGTTTATCCGCGAATTCTATCCGGTTCCGCAGAAACTGACTGCTGCTCGGCTTGATTCCCTCGGCGAGGATTCGCTTGTGCATGTGATTTTGAACGGTCGAACCAACATGAATCCGTATGGAGACCGCATTACCGAGTCGGAAGCTCGCGCTCTTGTGCGGTACATGCGTTCGCTCGCCCCGGCAGACATCCCGGCGCCCGAAACAAATGAAACAACGGAGGCCGCCCCATGACCCCGTTGATGAATGCCTTTGCTTGCCTGCTCTCGCTTGCCATGGCGCAGTTCCTGTGGCATCGTCCTATCAGGCTATTCAAGGAAGCGTTCTTCCTGTTCCTTTCGCTTGTCGTGTTCGGTTTCTATGCGTTCCTTGCCGGCGATATGTCGCAGCCGATGATGGAATCATACCCGTTCCGCATGCTTGCTCTTTGCCTGTGTTTCTCGACGACGGCACTTCCGAACAAGCGTCGCCGCTACCTGCTCATGGCGCAGGTGATGTGGCTGTGGATTGAATTCTTTGGCGGGATTTCGCTTTACTACCATGGAATCGATATGCCGTGGACACGCATTATTGCGATATGCGTGTCGGTGTTTGGCTCCACGTTCCTCTCGCGAATCTCGCAGGGTATGGAATTCGCCCTGATGGCCTACTGGATTGCCGTCTGGGTGTTCTTCTAGGCGTGCAAAAATTCGTTTAGGCTACGGGTCGAGCAGGTCGCCGCGCAGCACTTCTATTTTGTCGCCGATAAGGCTTATGATGTTCGTCGGGTTGATCTCGATTGGGCCGCAGTCGACCATCATTTCAACGGAGTGTTCGAAGGTCTTCCAGATTTCATCCGGTTCGTAGATGTCCTCTTCCGAAAGTTTCGCCGCCGTGCTCAGGATGGGCTTGTCGAAATGCTGGAACAGTTCCTTGAAAAACGGGTGTGTGGGCATGCGCACGCCTATTTCGGGGCGCTTTACGTCGAGCCTGCGTGCGATATGCGGGTCGGCAGGCAGGATGAACGTATAGGGTCCGGGTACGCGGGGCTTCATGATGTTGAAGGCGAAGTTGTCGATGCGGGCGTAGTCGGTTGCCGAACGGATGTCGGGGATGATGAGCGCCATGAAGAACTTCTTCATCGGCTTCTTTAGCGCGTAAAGTTTGTGGATTGCCTTCGGTGACTCGGCGTTACAGCCGACGGCGTAGCCGGATTCGGTGGGGTAGAGTACGAGACCGTCGTCCTCGAGGGCGGCAGCGGCAAGCTTTACGATTCTCGCCTGCGGATTCACTGGATGTACTTCGAAACGCATGGCGATAATATAAAAAAGGGGCGCGGAGACGGCTCTTGCAATAGCCCGGAATATATGTCGCTAGCATTGTGGAATGACCTGCGAGCCTTCGAAGGCGTTCTTGATATGGCTGAACTGCAGCGGTTTTAGGTACACGCGCGCCGAAAGCACGTCGAAACGGCAGGGCTGGTCGAAACCCTTGGGGGCATCGTCCCGGTGCGTGTGTAAAAAGTGGCAGGCGGTTTTCCAGATTTTCTTCTGCTTCGCTGCGTTCACGCGCGCCGCCGGGTTACCTTGCTGGTTGTTCCATACGGATTTTACCTCCACGAACACGATGGTATCGCCTTCGCGGGCGACAATGTCGAGTTCTCCTCCCTGGTAGGCGTAATTGCGGGCGATAATCTCGTAGCCGAGCCTGCGCAGGTATGCCGCCGCCTGCGACTCGATGAAGTTGCCCTTGGGGCGGTTCGAGGCTTTATTGCCTCCGTCTTGCGTGTTTTTAAATTTGCGAATCATTTGCAAATTGTGGCTATCTCTTTTTATCATGTTTTTCCTCTATAAAAAAAGAACACGCGTTGATTCGCATGTTCTAATAGGGTCGCCCTGCTTACGGAGCTATGTTTAAACTTGCTAGTGGAGTTCCATTCCGAGCATCTTTATTTCCGATATGGCGAAGTCCTTGTTGTCGGCGTCGTAAACTTCGTCAAGGTAGATCTTGATTTCGCTTGTTTCCATCGCCTGGATTGTCGGGTACTGCATTCCCTTGATATTGTCGAGCAGGACTTTCTGCTTGAATCCTTCCTTTGTTTCCAGTGTGAGCGACTTGGGCTTCTTGAATATGCGGAAGCGGTCGCCGAACGGGTCGTCGACAGATTTCTGGTAACCGACGGCGAAACCGATGTGGGTGATGAGTGTTACGTTGTCAAAGAACATCGTAAGCACTGGATTCTGCGGCTTTGCGGGCATGGCAGTGAGCCAGGCCGTTTTGAGGTCGCCGTCTGTGAGGTTGTCGAGCGGGTATCCGCCCGAGACGTCTGCCTCGATAGCGGACTGTTCAAAGTTTCCGATGGCGTCGTCCCACTCGATGTCACGAAGCGTGTTTTCGGGCTTGTACGTGAGCATTAGGAGCACCATCAGCAATATGATGAGCGGGAATAGGGAAATTGCGAGAGCAGTAAGACGCCTGCGGATGACGCGCACACTGGCCGGGATTTTTGTTGCGGCTTCGGCGATGGACGTGGTGCCGTGGCGGAGCAGGGACTGCTTCTTGCCGAGTTTCATGTTCCCGTGGGTTTCTTTTTGCGGGAAAACCTGGTCACAGTCGTCGAGGAATTCCTGCATGTCGTGGTAGCGCTCGTTGAGTTTTTTCTTGAGGCACTTGAGGATAAGTTCCGATAGTCCCGGTGGCATGTCGGGGCGGAACTGTCTTGGGTCCGGAGGCGGTTCCTGCACGTGCTTGAGTGCGATTTCTACGGGGCGGTTCCCCTGGAAGGGAAGGCGGCCACAGGTCATCTCGTACAAGATAACGCCCATGCTGTAGATGTCGGACTGGAGCGAAACCTCGTCACCGTGGCACTGCTCAGGGCTCATGTATTCGGGCGTTCCCATTGTCATGCCCGTCTTGGTGAGCCTGTCTTTTTCCATCTCCTGGATGTAGGAAATGCCGAAGTCCATCACGTACACGCGGTTGTCGCGGGTGAGCATGATGTTGGAGGGCTTCACGTCGCGGTGGACGATACCCTTGCTGTGGGCGTAAAGGAGGCCGCGTGCAATCTGGCGGATAATCAGTTCGATGGCGTCAAAGGGGAGCTTGCTCTGCTTCTGGAGAACGTCGGAAAGCGAGTAGCCCTGCACGTAGGTCATCGCGATAAAGAGCTGGTTGTTCTGCTTTCCGAAGTCGAAAACGTGCACGATGTTCTGGTGGTCCAGTTCCTTCATGGCCTGGGCTTCCAGGTAGAATCGCTGGATTGCTTCGCCGTCAGCGGAGGCGTCCAGGATCTTGAACGCGACTTCGCGCTTGAGTTTCTTGTCGAGAGCCTTGTAGACTAGCCCCATTCCCCCTTTGCCGAGTGTGCCGATCAGGTCGTAGTTGTCGTTGAACGGACGGGGAAAATGCTGTACGTCGTTTGCGGTCATTTTGCTTTTTTCGAACTGTGGAGAATTATTGCGGTAATTATACAAAATATAAGGGCGAGCGTTAGCGCGGAAATGGCGTTACGCATGTTGTCGGGGCGTTCCAGCAGCAGGTTCAGGAGCGAACTTTGGTTGTAACGCGACCAGACGATGGTCGAAAGCCACTTGCCGATATGTTGCATCTGGTCGAAGGGCACGAGCGCTCCGGCGAGTGCTACCTGCGGGATGATGATGAGTGGCAGGAAAGCGTTTGCCTGCCCGGAATTCTTGGAAAGCGAACTGACGAGCAGGCCCATAGCCACAGCGGGCGCAACAGTGCAGGCGAATGTGGCCGCAAGCAGGGCGGGCGAGGGGTGCACGGTAATGCGGTAGGCGACAAATGCGTAGACGATTGCGGTCTGGATAAACGCCGCGATGGAGGGGAGTAGCAGCTTGCCTGCATAGTAGGGGATTGTCTTTTGACCCTTGCGCAGTTCACCGCGGACGATCTCTTTTTCTTGTACGATTTCGCGGATGGAAAGCGATAGTGCAAACCAGTTGGCGCACAGGATTATCGCGAAGGAGACGGTCCACAGCGAGGACGACGCCGAGAAAATCTGCGAGAAGAGGAAACCGATGATGAACGGCTGCAACAGGAGTGCTGCTGTCTTTCCCTTGTCGCGGAACCACTGCTTGAGCAGGAGTTTCATGCCGTACAGGAGCGATTCGCTGTTGCTGCGGCTCGAAAAGTAGATGTGCTCGCAGTTGTTCTGAACGGTGTCGCGGCTTGCGATGCCCGATTCCTTCCAGGCGGAAGAAGCATCGTGCCCGAGGTTCGAAAGGATTGTCTCGGGGTCGTTAGTCTTGAAATACTGGTAGGCGGCTTGCGGCGTCCCGTAGAATCCCTGTTCTCCGCGGTGTAGCACGAGTACCTTGTTCGCGATGTGGAGCGCCTCGTAACTGTGCGTGGTGAGGATTATCGTATGCCCGAGGAAGGCGAGTTGCTTTAAATGCGAGCAGAGGATGCGTGAATTGAACGGATCGAGGCCCGAGAGGGGCTCGTCGAGAATGATGAGGCCCGGATTGCCCATGAGTTCCGCGGCGAGGGCGACACGGCGGTGCTCGCCGCCGCTCAGCGTCTTTATGCGGTGCGTACGGCGGTCGCTGAGCCCGAAAAGTTCGCAGAACTTTTCGAGTCGCCCTTCGGCGTTCTTGCGGAAGTCGTGTGAATCCATCGCGATTCTGGCTCCGTGACGGAGCGTTTCGTCGACGGTCAAGTCTTCGCGCAGTGGCGGGTCTTGCGAGAGTATGGCGATGCGCTCGCGTATTTTTTTGCAGCGGTAGTCGACGCCGCCGATTTTCACTTCGCTATCTTCGCCCTTGCGGTAAGTGCCTTCGAAGAGCTTGAGCAGGCTTGACTTTCCTTGGCCGGATCGCCCGATTATTGCAAGTATTTCGCCTGCGGGCAAATCAAAATCTATGCCCGAAAGCAGTTGTTTTTTGCCGGCGAAAACGTCTAGATTGCGCACATGGATATCGAACCCTACGGACGCTTTCCGGAGCAATACCGCCCCGTCCTTTACTGCGATTTCCGTCTGGTCGTAGTGGGTCGTTTCTCCTTCGTTCAGGAGAATTTTCTTGTAGCGCTTGCCGTTCTCATCGGTTACCGCGTGCCTGAACTGGAGTTCTGCTCCGTTCGCATTGGCCTTGAACTGAATTTCGTTTTTAAAGCCTTCCTCGTCAATTTCGTACTTTGCAGGGGAATCGGTGAGTTCGATTTTTTCCACTTCGTCGTTCACGTCGAACAGCAGCAGGGAAAGCTCTCCGTCCTTCAGGTTCGCGCGCATCTGCTTTACGCCAATCCCGATGACATCGCCGTCGTGGATTTCCGAATCGGTGACCTGTACATCGTTCAGGAGCGTGAAACTGTTTTCGGTGAGGCTCTTGATGCGCCATTCGGGGCCGGCCGCGGTCTCGATGCGTTCTATGATGGCATGTTCTCTCGACACGAACCGTTCGGGGAAGTGGAGGTCGCTTCCTTCCTTTCGCCCTATGGTAAAGGGCCTGTCCTTGCACGGTGTGACGATATGGAACATGGTGCTTACCCGCGGAGCGATTTCACTCCGCGCTCAAAACGTTCACAGGCTTTCGCAAGCGATTCGTCGCTTGCCGCATAAGAGAATCTCATGCAGGTGTCATCGCCGAAAGCGGCGCCCGGCACAATAGCAAGCCCTTCGCTTTCGAGTAGGAACTTGCAGAAGTCGATGGAACCCTCGATTTTTGTACCTTCGGGGGTTGTTTTCCCGTAGAGTTTGCTGACGGGGAGGAACAGGTAGAATGCGCCTGCCGGGGCCTTTACGCTTTCGCCGAGAATGGCGGACATGCGTTCTACCATGAAGTCCCTGCGCTTTTTGAAAGCGGCGCACATACTTTCGGTGCTTGCCTTGCCCATTTGGAGTGCGGCAAGGGCCGCGTATTGCGCCACGTTGCTCGGGTGGTGCGTTGCCTGTCCCTGGATTTTGCCGATGATCTTTGCAATCGGTGCGGGCGCGGCGTCATAGCCGATACGCCATCCCGTCATGCAGTACGATTTAGAAAAGCCGTTCACGACAATCGTGCGTTCCGGCATCCCGTCGAATGCGGCGGCACTGACAAAGCTTCCGCTGTAGGTGAAGTATTCATATACCTCGTCAGAGATGCAGTAGATGTCTTTTTCGACAATGACTTTTGCAAGGCTTGCGAGCTCTTCGCGCGAATATACGGAACCGGTCGGGTTGCACGGGTTGTTCAGGAGTATTGCTTTTGTCTTGTCGGTGCAGGCTTCGCTGAGTTGCTTTGCCGTAATCTTGAAGTCGTTTTCGATACCGGCCTGCACAAATACGGGCTTGCCGCCGAGCCACTTTACGAGTTCAGGGTAGGTGACCCAGTAGGGCGCGGGTATAATCACTTCGTCGCCCGGGTTTACAAGCGCTGCTAGCGCATTGAACACGGCGTGCTTCGCCCCGCTAGTCATGATAATCTGTTCGGGAGCGTAGTCGATGCCGTTTTCCTTCTTGAGTTTTTCGGCAACGGCCTTGCGCACCTCGAGAATGCCTACGGGTGCGGTGTAGCGCGTTTTGCCGGTACGTATGGCTTCGCAGGCGGCGTCCTGGATGGGCGTGGGAGTCGGGAAATCAGGTTCGCCGGCACCGAGGCTCACGACGTCCTTGCCGTCGGCAATCATCTGCTTTGCAAGGGTGTCAATGGCGACAGTGAGCGATGCTGCGATGTTTTCGGTTTTTGTAGAAAGTGCGCGTGTCATTTTGCTTTTTTCTGGGCCTGTTTAATTCGGTAATGGTCGAGGGCTCCCGCAATCAGGGGGTAGATGGTAAACTGCGACATGAATATGCAAAGCAGTCCGAGGAGCAGGACCTGGCCGATGCTACGCAGGCCGGGGTGAGACGAAATCATGAGGCCGTAGCAGGCGATAAGCGAAGCCATCTGGCTTATGGCGATGCCCGAGAACTTCTTCTGCATCACCGTGAGGGCCGTATCGCCCTGCTTGCTGTAGAACGCACTCCAGAGCTGTAGCGAACCGTCTACGCTTGCGCCGATGATGATGGGGAAGGCTAGCGAACTGTACACGGAAAGCTCGATGCCGAAAAGCCTCATCAGTATGAGCAGCCAGCTCATGGCAAAAATCGAGGGCAGGATAGTGAATATGGCGCGGGTCAGCCTGTTGTAGTAGAGCAGGAGCAGGAACCATACCAGGAAACTCCCGACGGTGATGGTCTTGTCGAGATTCTGTAAGATCTTGTCGAGAATTGCGGCACGGATTACCGGGAGGCCAGTGGCGAGGTATTCATTGCCTTGTGTGCCCTGCAGCTTCTGGATGTCCTTGTAGAGCTTTCGGCAGGCGAGCCCGTCGGTGGGGTCGATGGTGTGGAAAATGAATGCGAATACGCCGTTGTTGCCCTTCTTGTCGCGGAACTTGTTCAGTACGTTCTTGGGCTGGTCGTATGTATCCAGGTTCCTGCGGGCAAGAGATTCCTTGATGAGCGCGAAGGCCTTGAGTTCCCTGGAATCCATTTTCGCGGTGAAGTTGCCGGTCAGCATTTCTTGCAGGGAATCGAGTTTTGCCTTGCGCGAATCGCTCATGTTAGGTCCGAACTGGGCCAGGGTGTACATGCTTGCGATGGTTGGAATGGCCTTTTTCTTTTTCAGGTTGATGAAGTTCCTGTACAGTTCCTTGCCGACTTCTTCATCTGCAAATTCGATAATGATGGGGTCGTATTCGGGGAAGCCTGTTTGCGCAATAAGCGAGTCTGCGGTGGAGGCAGGTTTCTGTATTTCGGTCTTCTTGAAGTCATAGAAGAACTTGAGGTTCTTCCCTCCGTAGATAAGGCAGGCGAGGCTTGCTACGGATACGATGACGATGAGGACGATGTTCAGTGTACGGGGGAGAAGCTGTATGGTGTAGTCGCGGTTGATGCGGAAATCGTTCACGGCAAATGGACGCTTCTTTTGGAATACGCGCAACAATGCGGTCGTTACGAGGATGGTGACAACCCAGTTCAACAGTGTGCCGAGGCTCCCGAGTACGGCGAGTTCCTGCAGGCCCGGTAGCGGTACGAGGATCATGCATGCGAAAAGGCCGGCCATGATGCACGTGTACGCGCATGTGGAGGGCCCGATTCCGAGTACGGCGCTCTCGATGCAGAGCTGTGGGGGTAGGTTACGCGCACGCTCCAGGAAGTACCGCTTGAGTACGTGGCTTACG
This sequence comes from Fibrobacter sp. UWR2, assembly GCF_002210285.1. Lineage (NCBI taxonomy): Bacteria > Pseudomonadati > Fibrobacterota > Fibrobacteria > Fibrobacterales > Fibrobacteraceae > Fibrobacter > Fibrobacter sp. UWR2. Next base: position 327,694 of record NZ_MWQE01000002.1, read on the forward strand.
ACCTGGCAGGCCTGCCCCGGGAGCACAAGCGCGAGCAGGAGCGTAAAGAGATTTATGCGCCCGTAGATGAGGGCCGCAAGCGCAAGCGTGTAGAGAATGGGGAGCGCCGTTGCAATCGACGAGATGACGATGAGTTGCGGTTGCCTGTAGAAATGGATGATATACAGGAGCAGGATCAGGAGCGCAGTGAGTTTTCCGGCGAGCTTTGCTTCGGGGAGCATCGTGTTGCCCTGCCGTATGGTGTCGTGCACCTTGCCGGTGTAGAACACGCTGACTTCTTTCCCGTTAATGATTTCGGAGAGATACTCGCTTGTCCTCGAAAGTAGCGCGCGGCTCGCCTTGAGGTCGGTGTGGGAATTCGTGGGGTAGATGTCCACTACGCGGATTGTCCCTTCTCTATTCGAGAACCTTTCGGACATAAGGCCAAAGTACTTGTCCTGCAGGCTTTCGAGATCGGCCTGCGCTTTAGCTGTTGGTGCCTCGGAGGAATCTTTTTCGACAAGGTCTACAAGGAAGGGATTGCTTTTGGAAAGGGCCGCCCTCTTGAGGATGGCAACGCGACTGATGATGGTATCGAGGTCGCTTTCCTCAATGTAGAGGAGCGAATTGCGCGTGTAAAAGTCGACGTCGGTCTCGAAGTCCACGAAATGGACAAGGGAGTCGTTCTGTAGGCGTTCGGCAAGCGCTTTTGCCGTGTTGTAGTTCAACAGGCTGTCTTTGGCTTGAAGGACCACGGTAAGGCTTCCGAGTCCGCCGAAATCCTTCTCGATTTTTTTGTAGTCGCTATTTTCCTGGTTGAAGAAGGATAGCGTGTCTTGCAGTTGGATGTCCCAACGCAGGTTGCTTATGGGGTACGCGCTCATCAAGGCAAGGATTGCGCTCAATGCGAGTACCGCAATCGGTAGACGCGTGAGCCTCCTGACGATTTTACTGACAAGCGTGAACATCAGTTACAATATAACTAATCGTCGGCCCCTGTATATCGAGTTTGTTGCGAATGTACTACTTGTCGCACGTTTTGAAGAAGCAACTGCGGGCGCCCGTATGGCAGGCGACCTGCGGGCCCTTCATGCGCACTTTGAACAGAAGCGCATCGGAGTCGCAGTCGGCGCTCCATTCTACGACGGTCATCACGTTCCCGCTGGTGTCTCCCTTGTGCCAGTATTCCTTGCGGCTACGGCTCCAGAACACCATTTCGCCACATTCGTGCGTGCGGCGGAGGGCTTCCTCGTTCATCCATGCCATCATCAGCACGTCGCCCTTGTCGGCGTCCTGCACGATGGCCGGTGCGAGTTTCACTCCATCCACTTCGACTTCGAACTTGACTTCCTTAATCAGGTCTTCGAATTTCATCTTATCCTCGCACCTGGCCGTTGCCGCGCAAGATCCACTTGTAGCTGCAGAGGCTTTCCACGCCCATCGGGCCGCGGGCGTGCAGTTTGTCGGTAGAGATGCCCACTTCGGCGCCGAGGCCGTATTCGCCACCGTCGGCAAAGCGCGTACTCGCGTTCACCATCACGCTGCTGCTGTCCACGTTCGCCACGAAGTAGTCCTGCACGCTTGTATCTTCTGCAACAACGGCTTCCGTGTGGCGGCTGCTGTTTGCTTCGATGTGGTCGCAGGCTTCGGCGACGTTATCGACGAACTTGACGCTTGCCTTGAGGGCGAGGTATTCGTGATGGTAGTTAGAGTCGTCACCGATGTCCTTGATGCGGCTGTCGTGGCTCTGGGCGTCTTTGTTGCCGTAGAGTTCCACGCCGCGTTCCACGAGGGCGTCAAGCATCTTCTTCACGTCGTTTGCGGCGAGATGGCGGTCGAAAATCACGCATTCCATGGCGTTGCACACGCCGGTGCGCTGCGTCTTCGCGTTAATCAGGATGTTGGTCGCCTTCTCGATGTCGGCGGACTTGTCGATATACACGTGGCAGATGCCGTTGAAGTGCTTGATGACGGGAATCTTGCTCTGTTCAACGACCGCGCGGATCAGGCGTTCACCTCCGCGGGGGATGACGAGGTCAAGGCAATCGTTGCGTTGCAAGAGCATGCCCACCAGGTCGTGGCTCGTTTCGGTCACGAGCTGCACGGCATCCTTGTTGACTCCGTTCTGCTCAAGTGCCGCATGGAAGATTCCGGCGAGGCACTTCGCGGAGTTGAGCGATTCCTTGCCGCCACGGAGAATCACGGCATTGCCCGCCTTGAAGCAAAGGCAAGCACCGTCGATGGTTACGTTCGGGCGGCTTTCAAAAATAAAGAACACGGCGCCGATAGGCACGGCCACGCGGCTAATCTTGATGCCGTTCTTCAGTTCGCGGCTTTCGAGCACGCGGTTCAGCGGGTCGGCAAAGGCGGCGATTTCTTCGGCTCCTTTGGCCATGGCTTCGATGCGGGCGTCGTTCAGGGTCAAGCGATCCATCTTCGAGTCGTCGAGTTTTCCGGCGGCAGCCTCAAGGTCGAGCTTGTTGGCGGCGAGAATGGCCGGCTTTTGCTCGCGGAGCAGTTTTGCCACGAGGTTCAGCACCGCACTACGTTTTTCTGCGCTCAGGGTGCGGATTGTCTTGCTTGCGTTTTTGGCGTTTTTTGCCAAGATTTCGGAATACTCTTCCAAGTTGGAATAATTTTGAGTCATGTTTTTAATATAGAAAATTGATTTTAGTCACACAATAGTGTATTTTAATGGTACAGGTTTGTTTTTACCCGCGACATTAACTTATAGTCGCGAGGTATCGGACTTGGGTGCTTGGCTCGGCGTGTTCTCTCCACGCCGAGTCTTTTTGATACCGCTCGCGCTGTGTTTTGGGCTTTTTTCATGAAAAAGACAGACTAAATGCAGGCCCCTGTGGGTTTAGTCTGTAATTTATTAGTTTGTTTGTATTAAAAATGAGCGAAAAAGTCGTTTTGGAGGGCGTCAAAGGGGCGAAATCGTCAAAAAGTCGTTTTTTGCGGGCGATTTCTGATTAATTTGTTTGTAATTTTACGGACTAAATGTGCCACCCTTCGCATTTAGTCTGTCAAAACGGCGGAAAACGCCTGTTTTTTTTTGCGCGACTCTCGAAACGAAAAAAAAGCCCCGCCGCGAGGCGAGGCTTTAGAAATTCATTGCGAAATTCTTAGAGCAGGTTCACGATGGCGGTGAACAGCGCGTCGGCGAGGGCGTTCGTTTCGAGGCCTTCGAACACGCTGAACTGGTTGAACATGATCTTGCCCTTGCCGAACGGGATCATCTGCATGTCCACGCCGGTCTTCACATCGCCGTCCTTGATGCTCACGGAGCGGGCGAACACGGTTGCGCCCGGCAGTTCATTCAGGGAGAGCCCTGGCATCACTGCGGCCGCATTGTGGTCGAGCACGCTTGCGCCGCCGAACACCGGCAGGAGCGCCGAATCCTTCGGGAGGTAGTGCAGGCTGATGCCGTTTGCACCGGTGCTCCAGTTTGCTTCGACCGTGCAGTCGAAGTTGTGGCTCTGGTTCATGAAGTCGATGTCTTCGGGCGTCATGTCCGAAAGCAGGAGTGTCTTGCCGCCATTCTTCGTGACGTCGACAATCTTGTTGAGGATTTCGTCGGGCCAGGAACTCAGGTTGGCCGTAAAGATAATCTTCTCCGGTCCGGTGAGAGCTGCAAGTGCGTCGCTGGATTCTTCGCTGTTGTCGAGGAAGCAGACCTTTTCCATAGCGCTCTTCACGTCGGCGCTTTCCATCACGATCAGGTCTTCGGTAGAGGAATGGACTTCCTTGCCGTTGTCCTTGAGGGTGATACGGATCTGGAACTTGCCCGTGTTGCGCGGGGCCATGAGCGTGCAGATGCCGAGCTGCGTAAGGCTTGTCTTGCCGGTGGTCTCCTCGGGGACCATTTCCTGCTTGTTGAGTTCTTTTCCGCTTGCATCAATGAGGCTAACGTCGACAGAAACGTTTTCGAGACGGCCGTTGTTGAGGAGCGTGAGCTGGAAACTGACTTCGCTCTGCGGGGCGACCACGTGTTCAAGTTCGCTGATAAGCACGCGGCTCGGGGTCGTGATTTCCTTGCAGAATTCCTCGAGGCCCTTGCTCTTGCGGTTCTCGTCGCAGATGCCGCAGAAGTCGGTGCCGAAGTCCGCCCACTGTTCCAGGAAGAACCCGGAAATCTGCGGGTTACTCTGGAAGGCGGTAATCTGGTCGAGCTTGCTCTTTGTTGCAATGTTGCGGGAGCATTCGATGAACGAGGCGACGGAGTCCCACACGGAAAGGCCGGATTCCTTGACGAAGGTTTCGATGGCCTTGTACGTGTTCTTGACGGCCTTCTGGTTCTTGACGCCGCGCGGTCCCTTGATGTTGGTCGCGGAGTTCGGGAGCAGGGTGTGGTTCTTGATGGTCACCAGCATCTTGTTGCTGACGTCGGTCGCGGAGCTGTCTTCGCCGTCCTGGAAGTGGCTGTCGCCGAAACCGGAATCGGGCACCATCAGTTCTTCCTCGTCCTTGTTGAAGCAGTGGGCGAGGTAGTGCGTGTAGGCGGCGTTCGGGGTCATCCTCGGGCGAACCGAGAGCGAGGCGAACTGCGAAATGCGGTCGACGGAGACGGGGAGGAGCTTGCCCGTATCCTTGCGGAAGTTGCCTTCGTTGTCGATATAGATACTATCGAGGTTGCTGATAGTCGGGCGCGTCATGTCGACAGGGCTGATGGCGTTCAGGAGCTTGTTGCCGTTCTGGAGCATAAACGTGCCGTTCTCGGAACCGAGCACCCAGGCCGCGATACATGGATGGTTGTGCTGTTCCTTGACGATATCGTTGATGAGGTTCTTCGCGTAGTCTAGACCGGTTGTCGTGGAACGCATCGTGTGGATGGGGAATTCCTGGAAAACAAGCAGGCCAATTTCGTCACAGATGTCGAGAGCCTCGTTACTCAGGGGTGCGCCACAGCTGCGGATGGCGTTGAAGCCTGCAGCCTTCACGGCGAGGAGGTCCTTCTTGAGGTTCGGGTTGTTCGTTGTCCAGAGGCCGCCCTCGCTCCACTGCTGGTTATAGCTTACGCCCTGGAGTTTGAGGATGGAGTCGTTCAGGTAGAAGTCGCCCTTGATGCAGTCGAACTTGCGGAAGCCGAATGTGCGCACTACGGGGAATGCGTATTCGGGGGCTTTGCCCTTGCCGGACTTGATTTCCATCTGGACTTCGACGGCAAACATATTGGGCTTTTCGGGGCTCCACACGCACTTGCTACGGTTGAAGTCCTTGATGCCGAGCACCAGGCGGTAGGTCGTGTTTTCCTTGTCGAGTTTCGGATTGTCCTTGAACCATTCGTACACGTCGCCGTTCGGGTTACGCATGAGGATGCGCAGGCGGGTGCTGAAACCGCGGGGGTTGTTGAACGCGATTTCGAGCGTCACGCGTTCCTGGTCCATGTCGGGTTCCACGTGCAGGTCCGAAATGAAGGCGGCATTGCCGAGAATCAGGTCGACATGGCCGAAAATGCCTCCGAACGGGTACTGCGTCCAAGGCAGGCCGACCGGCACTTCGCTCGGGTGGGCGTAGCGGTCGTTGGCGCCTTCCTTGGTTTCGCGCCCGAAGTCGATACGGCTGTTGGCGGCACCCATGTTGGCCACGCGGATGCAGAGCACGTTCTCTTCGCCGAGCTTGATGGCCTTCTGGGTCTCGAGGATAAACGGGGTGTAGGAGCCAAAATGGTCGCCGAGCAGCTTGCCGTTAAGCCAGATGGTGGCGTGCGTGGCGATACGTTCAAAACGGAGGAAAATGCGCTTTGTGACCTGTTTTTCGTCTTCGATGGTAAAACGCTTAAAATAGAACGCGCAGTCTTGCGACATCAGGAGCTTTTCAAACGACCTTTCCCAGATATGCGGAACGGATACTGTTTCCGTGTCTTCGGGGTAGGTGGCGTACCAGCGGTTGGAAATGCCGGAATCTTCAGTGTCCCACTTCATCTGCCAGTCGCCGTCAAGGCTCATAATCTTATTCATTCGGATGTCCTTTATAAAAATTTGGCGTAAAAGATAGAATTTTAGAGGCTAGGCGGTGGGTTGGAGGGGAAAGAAATATGCGAAAAATGATGTTTTTTATGGGATTTGTCTTTACAAGACTCTAAACTTTTCTATATTTGGGGTCCCAATAGCAACCAAAAAAAGGATTACAAAAATGTATTCTATTGTTGAAACAGGTGGTTTCCAGTATAAAGTCGAGCTGGGCAAGGCCTACAAGGTCCCCACGATTGACGCCGCTGTTGGTTCCGAACTGGAGCTCAAGTCCGTTCTTCTTTTCTCCGGAAAAGAAGTGCAAGTCGGCACCCCTGTCCTGAATGACGCCTCCGTGAAGGTCGAAGTTCTTGCCCACGGCAAGTACGACACCGTCATCGTGTTCAAGAAGAAGCGTCGTACCCGTTACGAACGTCGTAACGGTCATCGTCAGGGCTATACCGAGGTGCTGGTTACGGAACTTCGCTCCGGCGCAGAATCCGCAAAGGTCGATTCCAAGGTTATCGAACGCAACCGCGCTCGCGTGGCTGCCCTTGCCAAGCAGAAGGAGCAGAACAAGCCCCTTACCCGCAAGGAAAAGATTGCCCAGGGCATCGCCAAGCCGGCCAAGGTCAAGAAGAACTCTCTCCGCAAGGCTAAGGAGGCTTAATCCATGGCACATAAGAAAGGTCAAGGTTCCGTACGTAACGGCCGCGATAGCAACGCCAAGTATCTTGGTGTTAAGAAGTACGCAGGCGAAGTCGTCAAGGCTGGCAACATCATCGTTCGTCAGCGTGGTTCCCACTTCCACAAGGGCACCAACGTCGGCATGGGCAAGGATTTCACCTTGTTCTCCCTCGTTGATGGCGTCGTGAAGTTCGAACACGTCGATGCGAAGCGCCAGAAGGTCTCCGTTTACCCGGAAGAAGCCAACTAAACCGCTTTGAACGAATTTGAAAACCGGACGCGAAAGCGCCCGGTTTTCTTGTATATATATAGTTTGCGATGACTTTATGCCGCGTTTTTGCGGGCCTTCTTTTCCCTATAGATAATCACGGCAAACCACACGATTCCGGCAAGGATCATGAGGCTGCAGAGGGTCTGGCCGCGGCTCATGCCGAAAAGGTCGACACGGCCAAGGTGGGCATCGGGCCTGCGGAAGAACTCGATGAAGAAGCGGAATATGCCGTAGCCCATCAGGTAGAGGCAGGGCATCTTGTCGCGCAGAAGAGGAATGCGGCGCAAGTTATAGAGGAGGGCGAACAGGATGACCCCCTCGAAGAGCATTTCGTAGAGCTGGCTCGGGTGGTGCAGAATCGGGTTTGTAACCGGACTGTCGTGCGCCATCGGGAAATACATGCCGATTCCGCTCGTGGTCACCTCGCCGAAGAGTTCCCCGTTGATGAAGTTGCCGTAACGGCCCCAGGTATAGGCGAGCGGGGCGGCGAGGAAGCAGAGGTTGAGCGTCTTCCACACGTCCATCTTGTTGCGCTTCATCCCGATGATGGCAAAAATTGTACCGAGAATCATGCCGCCATGGTAGCTCATGCCTGCAATTCCCGTGAAGTGCCAGCCAAGTGCATCGTGCGTGAGGGGGAGGATTATTTCCGTCGGGTTCGCGAAGTAGTAGCCCGGCTTGTAGAAGAATACGTACCCGAGACGCGCCCCGATGAGGATTCCTGCGATGGCCCATACGAAAAGGTTGTCGAACTGCTCCTTCGTATACCCGAGTTTCTCCTTCGAGTTGATTTTCCACATGGTGAAGTAGGCGGTAAAGAAGGCAAAGATATACATCATGCCGTACCAGTGGACTTGGAAGTTCAGGATAGGTATAGTGAATGCTATTCCGTCAAAGTAAGTCGGTATCAGGTTCCACCAGGTCGGTTCCATATTGTCCTCGTATTTTGTTCTAAATCTAGTAATTGCCGCGCGTTATTTTTTTGGCCAGAGGGTTTGGTGTGCCCAGTAGTTCATTATCATGGCGGCCACCTGGCATGCGGGCTGTGAGCGGTAGCCTTGCAGGTCATGCACCTGCATGATGACGACGATGATGGATTTCGAGGGGTCGTCCTTCGACTGCGCGAACCCCATGAACCATTCGTAGCGTCCGTATGGATCCTGCCCGTCGAGCGAACCCGTCTTTCCGCCGATGTTCAGCGCGTTGAAGTTCTTGCGGGCCATGTTGCGTGTCGAAATGTGCTTCCTTGCGGTCCCGTTCGTGACGGAGCGGATCATTGCCTGGCGTAGCCCGTAGTACGTGTTCTCGCTGAACTTGCCCACATCGAGCGCGATACGCGATTTCGGGGCGTAACCGGGCACGTCCTTAGCCCACGGGATTTCAAGCGGTTGCTTCATCAAGATGGAACGTACCTGCGCTGCGGCAAGGAGCGGCGTGAGGGTCGTTGCTTCGGTAAATCCGCAGCTCGCTTCGGCAAGCCCGTAACCGCTGTCGGGCGGGTTGTAGACGGAGCGTCCTGGAATTCCGCCCGGGAAGTTCATGTTGTAACCAAGGTTCCTTGCGGCCTCGCGGAGGCGCTTTGCACCGGTATTCATCCCGATGATGGCAAGCGGCGGGTTTGCGGACTTCGCGTAGGCGTCTTGCAGTTCGATTGTCGGCCCGCTGTAGTTTTCGGGCACGCGCAGCTGGTTCTTGTACAGCGTATGGTGTGCGCCCCTGTCCGGAATGGGGGAGTTGAGCGAGTAGCGGTTGCTTTCCATGGCGGCGGCAATCGTGATGGTTTTTGCGAGCGAGGCCGCGGGGAACGACCCCTTCACGAAATAGTCGGGGCTGTTCTGCACCTTGTAATCCTTCGTCTCGCCCCAGGCGATAATCTCGTTGCTCTTGGGTTCTACGACCAGGATGGCGCTGTGCATGGGCCTGAAACGGCGGAGCATGTTGTCGATTTTCTCGGCGAGGAACACGTCCTTCTGGGCCTTGATATGTACGGAATCTACGGGGTCGTTTTCAGGAATTGATTTTGCTGCGGTATCTGCGGATGCGGAATCGATTTCTTTCGGTGCTGCTTCAGTGGCGGCTTCCATTGATGCCTTGGCTTCGCCGAAAAAAAGGCTCTTTGCTGCGGACTCGGTTAATGTATCCCTCACCTTGATTGCTCGGTGCGCTTCCTTGAGCGAATCGATGATGGAAGAATCCACACGGAGTGTGTCCTTGATCCATTCTTTGGATGTCGCCGTAGGATCATTGCCGTTTACGACGAATCCTGTCGGTTTCGTCGCCTTTTCGCCGCTCTTGAATATGCACGAACCAATCAGGGCGCAGGCTGCAACAAAAATGGCGATAGCAATACAGCGGTTACGTAATCTCTTCTTGTAGGGGAGTCGGTTCTGGGGGTCGTAGTAATATTTCATCGGGTTACTTGAAAATAGTCTTGCGGTAGTAGGCGAGCTCGGCAATGCTCTCGCGGATATCGTTCAGGGCCTCGTGGCGCTTTTCCTTCTGGAATTCCTCGAGTTTCGGGTACCAGCGGAACGTGAGTTCCTTGATGGAACTTACGTCGATGTTCCTATAGCAGAGCCAGTTCGAAAGGTTCGGCATGTACTTGTACATGAATCGCCTATCTTGCGTGATGGAGTTCCCGCAGAGCACGTTCTTTGTCTTTTCGGTAAAGGGCTTGATGAAGTCGAGGGTCACCTGCTCGGCGTCGGCGGTGGAGTACCGCGAATGGCGGCAGCGGTCCACGAGCCCGCTTGCCGTATGGTGCGTTGTATTCCATTCGTCCATCGACTCGAAAACGTTTTCGTTCTGGTGTACGGCGATGACCGGCCCTTCGGCAAGGATGTTCAGGTCAGCGTCGGTGACGATGGTCGCGACCTCCAGGATGACGTCCTTTTCAGGGTCGAGTCCGGACATTTCAAGGTCCATCCATACAAGGTTATGGGAACTCTTCTTTTTTGCCATATTGACTGCAAATGTAGTTTTTTATGGATATTTTGAACCGTATATTAGTCAATTATCATCTATTTTGGCTATCTATCAAATAACTTAGCGGATGAGAATAAAAACACTTTAATGTAAGAAAATTATTTGCTATATTCGCGCTCGTTAATTTGTTATACAGGAAAATACTATGGAAGAAGTAGTTATCACCGGTATGGGCTGTGTTTCGGCCCTTGGAAATTCCCCCGACATTCTCTGGGACAACCTTTTGCAGGGCAAGTCCGGCATTGCCAAGATTGACAGGTTTGACGTTTCTGCACTGCCTGTCCAGATTGCGGCTGCGGTCAAGGAATTTGACGGTTCCGAATTTTTCAGCAACAGAGACCAGTCCAGGTTCTCGAAGTGCATCCAGTATGCGGTCTATTCCGCCTTCCAGGCCTTGAAGAATGCGGGTATTGACCCGAAGGCCGAAGATCCCTCCCGTTCTGGCGTGATTATCGGTGCCGGTATCGGCGGTATGGCTACTTATACCGACAATGCGGTGACCTGGGGTACCCGTGGCCCGAGCCGTGTTTCGCCGTTCTTTATCCCGATGTCGATTACGAACATGCCTGCTGGCGAAGTTTCCAACCGCACTGGCTGGATGGGCCCCTGCTTCGCAGTCGTTTCTGCCTGCGCAACTTCGAACCACTCCATCGCTGCCGCTTACGACGCTATCCGTCTGGGCCGTGCCGACATCATGCTTGCCGGTGGTACCGATGAGACGGTGAACCCGCTCGCCCTGGCCGGCTTTACCAATATGCATGCCCTCTCCAAGCGTAACGATGACCCGGAAACGTCTTCCCGCCCGTTCGACAAGGACCGCGACGGATTCGTGATGGGTGAAGGTTCCGGCATCCTCGTGCTCGAGAGCCTCTCTCACGCCAAGAAGCGTGGTGCCAACATCCTGGCCCGCGTCGCTGCTGTAGGTATGAGCGCCGATGCGCACCATATGTCCGCCCCGCGTGAAGACGGCGAAGGTGTGCGTCTCGCTATCGAGATGGCACTCCGCGATGCAGGAATTTCCCCGAACGACGTTGGCTACGTGAATACCCACGGTACATCGACTCCGCTCGGTGACGTCGCTGAATGTTCCGCACTTGAAAAGGTTTTTGGTGCGCGCGACAGCCTGAAGGTGAACTCCTCCAAGAGCATGATTGGCCACGCTCTCGGTGCCGCCGGTGCCCTCGAAGCCATCATCACGGTGAAGTCCCTGCAGGACCAGATGATCCATGCGACAAAGAACGTGTTCAACCAGGACGAACGCATCCACCTGGATGTCTGCGCCAACAAGAACGTGTCGCACTCCTTCAAGTACGCCCTGTCCGACGGCTTCGGCTTCGGTGGCCAGAACAGCGTGCTCCTGCTGGCCCGCGACTAGTTCACACATTCCACATTAGTAAAGCCTCCTGGAGTTCAGTCTCCAGGGCTTTTCTTTTTCTATCTTTGCGGCTGTGAAACGTCTTTCGACATGGATATTCCTTGCTTGCGTCCTGGCTGTTTTTGCCGGGCAGTCCATTGCGGCTCCTTTTGACCCGCCGACATGGCGCGATTCCACATGGGATTACCGCAGTGAGGATTCCGTCGACATTAAATCTGATATTTCCTGGTGGAAAGTGGGGACCGTCGGTGGAGTTGCGCTTTCTTCCTATGCGGCAGCCTACATTTTTGTATTCGCAAAGGGATGGTGGGACAATGATTCGAGCCATTTCCATTTCGAGAATGATTTCAAGTATGCGCTGAATCTTGACAAGTTTGGCCATTTTGCCGCAGGCGTGATTCTCGGAGAAAGTTTTTACGAAGGTTACCGCTGGGCGGGCCTTTCCGAATTCAAGTCGTACCTTTTCGCAGGCCTCTCCGCGATGGCAACGCATATCGCCATCGACGTGAAGGACGGCTATTCGCCTGCCTGGGGATTCAGCATTTTCGATGTGCTTTCGGGAACCCTGGGTGGATTTTGGCCGATGGCCGAGCGCTACGTTCCCGTGTTCAAGTATGTAGACCTCAAGTGGAGTTACTGGATAAATTCAACATATTTTTACGACAAGACAACTCATCGTGGCGATGCCGTCTTTACCGACGACTATGTGAACCAGACTTTCTGGGCGTCCTTCAAGCCGTACCGCTTGCTGCCCGCTAGTGTGCGGAAGTATTACCCGAGCTGGCTTGCGTTTGCCGCAGGCTTGAGCATTGACGAAAAGGCGATGGACTTCCATGCACCAGACAAGGAAAGGCATCGCGAAGTCTACCTGGCGCTTGACTACGACTTGGAAGCGTTCCGCCCGCAGAGCCGTATGGCGCGTACGTTTATCAAGTACCTGAACTACTTTAAACTTCCGGCCCCGGCAATACAGGTTTATCCGGAATTTAACTGGTACCTGCTTTACCCGATAAAGTTCTAGGAGGCTCGCATGAAGAAGATTCTCATTGCCGGTTGCCTGCTTGCAACATGCGTTCTTGCGCTCCCGCAGACGGGTACGTTCCGCGACAGCCGCGACGGCAAGACCTACAGGACGGTCGTTATCGGAAGCCGCACGTGGCTTGCGGAGAACCTTGCCTACAATGTGGATGGCAGCGCGTGCTATGCGGATAAGCCTGAGAACTGCAAGAAGTATGGCCGTCTCTACACGTTCGAGGCGGCAAACAAGGCGTGCCCTGCGGGCTGGCACCTGCCCGAGAACGACGAATGGAAACGCTTCCGCACGTTTATCGAGGACAGTGACGGCAAGGAGGCTGCCTGGATGAGCCTAAAGTCCCGCGACAAGTGGGATGGCAGCGACCGTTACGGGTTCGATGTCGTGCCTGCGGGCAAGGCGACCGACGAATACCTGGAACTGGGTGTTTCCGCGCATTTCTGGAGTTCCACGGCCGAGGACGGCGATGCCTATGGCTGGCACCTGGCCCCTCCGGGCGATTTTGCGGTGGAATTCGACGTGAGCAGCAACATGTATTCCGTGCGCTGCCTCAAGAATTACTAGAAACTGAAGAGAAAGGCAATCATGGTCCCGAGCCAGAGCACGATTGCCGCATAGAGACCGCCGAGAAGGTCGTCAGCCATCACGCCCCATGCTCCCGGGAGTTTTTCGATCTTGTGTATTCCGAGCGGTTTCAGGATATCGAAGAAGCGGAACAGCCCGAAAGCAATGGCCAGGTAGACAGGGTATTCGTCAATTAAACTACAGGGTATGAAAGCCAGTGCCATAAAGACGCCACAGACTTCGTCGATGACAATCCAGCCCGGGTCTTCGGTGCCGGTATCCTTCATCGCCTTATTTACGAATGGAATTGCGGCAAAGAACACAACAAGGGCGGCGGCCAGGAAAAAGAAGTTTATGAACAGACCAAAAATTTCGCTACCGACGAATATGTAGGATTCGAATTCGAACAGTTTGCAGGCTAGAACTGTCATGGGGTAGGCGACAATCGCTGCGGCAAGGCTTCCCATGGTGCCGGGGGCCTTCGGGCTCATTCCCGAGCCGAAGAACGTCACGACAAGCGTGGTAAGCCAGTCCGTCTTGCGCCATTCATGGGGTACGCGCTTCTTCCCGTATTTCTCTTTCAGTTCTTCCTTGTTCATACTTCGTAAATTCCCGGTTCACGCCAGTTTTCGTCGCGGTTGCTGTTCATGCTCTTGTCCGAAACGCTTTCGGCTGGGTGTGCCGGCCAGGGCGATTCTACGACTTCCTTGATTTTTTCGGCTTGAACTTCGCGCTTCTTTTTCCAGTTTTCCAGCTGCTCCTTGAAAGCGGCGCGCAGCCTCTCCATGCCGATATTTTCCTTGGCGCTTATCTGGATGGCTTCCGGATAGTTCTGCAACAGTTCGGTACGGCGCGCCTCGGAGGCGACTTCCACCTTGTTGAATACGCGCAGGCGCGGCGTTTCCTTGCTGATGATGCCTTCGAGCGTCTTGTGCGTGACTTCGAGGTGCTCGCGGTAATCCGGCGCGCTTCCGTCGACGACTTCCAGGATGCAGTCGGCGTGGGCGGCCACCCCGAGGGTGCTCTTGAAGGTCTCGATGAGGTTGTGGGGGAGCTTGCGGATAAATCCGACGGTATCGGAAAGGATGATGTTCTCGCCATCGAGGAATAGCTTGCGCGTGGTGCTGTCGAGGGTGGCGAACAGTTTGTCTTCCACATAGACGTCCGCACCGGTCAGGCGGTTGGTGAGCGTCGACTTGCCGGCGTTCGTGTAGCCCACGATTCCCACCTGGAAGATGTCGTTGCGGTTCTCGGCCTGGCTTTCGCGCGCCTCCTCGATTTTCTCGAGTTTCTTTTTGAGTTCCTGGATTCGCTTGCGGATCATGCGGCGGTCTGTTTCCAGCTGGGTTTCGCCCGGGCCCTTGGTGCCGATACCGCCATTGTGCTGGCGGCAAAGGTGCGTCCAGGCGCGGGTGAGGCGCGGCATCATGTACTGCAGTTGGGCGACTTCCACCATCAGGCGGCTTTCGGCCGTAATGGCGTGCTTTGCGAAAATGTCGAGGATGAGGCCCGTACGGTCGAGCACCTTGATTCCGGGGAGGCGCTGTTCGAGGTTCCTTACCTGCGAGCCGGAAAGGTCGTCGTCGAATACGACCATCTTCGCGTTTTCTTCTTCGAGGGCGCGCTTGACCTCGTTCACCTTGCCTTCGCCAATGAGGGTAGCCGGGTTGAAGTTCTGGACGCGCTGCAGGAAACTTTTGACGACGACTGCGCCTGCGGTTTCGGCAAGTCGCCCGAGTTCTGCGAGCTGTTCGCTTGCCATCCAGTTCCGCACTTTCGGGGTCGAAATCCCCACGAGGATGCAGCGTTCCTTTTCTTGCTTATGTTCTGCGGGCTGTTTCATTCTGCCTATCTAGCAATTTCCGTTCAGTTTCAGGAACCAGTAGTCTTCGCTGTTGATGCTGCTGCCTTCGGGCGAGGCGGCGTCGGCGAGCTTCGCGAAATCCGGTGCATTCTGGCCCTGCACGTTATTATCCGGCACATCCGTTTTGGGTGTATCAAAATCCTTGTTGTCCATTTCAGCCATGCGCAGAATATAACAAATTCTATATTACTGCACATGAGGTTGTGGCTTTCGACATCCCCTGACGATTTTTCCGCGGAGTTTGACGACATCGAGGAGATGTTCAAGCGCGGTCTTACGCGCCTTATTCTCCACAAAAGGAATGCGACCGAAGCGCAGTACGAACGCTGGCTCATGGCCCTCCCGATGGAATACCGCGACCGCATCTGGGTGCGTGGAACACCCGACATGGCGGAACGCCTGGATGTTCGGGGCTGCATCATCGAAGCTTCCGTGCTTGCAGGCGAAATCCCCGAACGCTGGAAGCGTATCAATTGCATCGCGCTATGCCGCAGCCTTGAACAGCTGGAATCGCTCCCTGAATGGGTCGTGGGAGCCCTGATTGGCCCCGTATTCCAGCCGCAATCCGTCTACGAACCGGTCGAGACACTCGATTTCGGTGGTCTGGCAGATAAATTAGCAGAAAAAAGCCTGCAGGCCATCGCCTTCGGGGGCATTGACCACGAAAATCTGGAAGAAATCAAGAAACTTCCTCTACAGGGAATCTCCGTACTCGGTGGAGTCTGGAACTATGCCGACCCGGTAAATGCTTTCGTCAAGCTCAGCCACGCCTGCAATATCTAGCGGTTGCGTATTTTTGAAATTCTCGACATTCCGTTATCCAGAATTTCTTTCTTGATATATACGCCGTCATTATCCGGTTTTGCATTGAGCCTTTGGCCGTTCATGCTGAAGTATTCCGTACGGACGACTTTGCCCATGAACTTGAGGTCGAAAACGTTCTTGCCTGTATCTTTTACGATACGGATTGTAGTGGTATCCGGTTCCTTATACGGCTTGTCAGGGTCGTCTACGACCAGCTTGATTTTTGCCTGGCTCTTGCAGCCGGTCTCGTTCGTGTAGGTCACGGTGTAGTAGCCGCTATAGTCGCCGTCTACATTCTTGAGCGTGTTCTCGCGGGTGGTGGACTTGAATCCTCTGGGGCCTTCCCAGCTCCAGATTTTGCCGTCCCACGGGTGTGGGCCGAACTGCACCGTAGCGCCCTTCGCAACCTTCAAGTCGAGGGTTTCGTTCCAGCCGTCTTCGCCGACCTTTACGTAGGGGATAATCTTCGTGCCGCTGCATGGGCCTACGATCTTTTTGCCATCACACACGCCGATGGAATCGGGTATGTCGATAATGCGTGGCTCGAAATCCTTGGAGGGGAAGGCCTTCAGGAGGGCAGAGGTTTCTTCGGCTGTAATCGGGAGTACCGTGCCGTGCCTCGGGGTGAAAGCCCCCTTCATTTCGGTATTCTGCACGAACGTGAAAGTGTTGAGGTCGGGGCTGCTCGTGAACTGGTAATGGCCGTTGTTGTAGCAGTCGTACATCAGTATCCAGGAATTCTGGTTGATGAGCTTGAATACTCCGGCGCCCTCTACGGCCTCGGTCGTCTGCTGTAGGGCCTTGCTGGGCTTGCTCCACTGCGACCCGGAGGCGGCTCCGCTTTTGGGCAGGAGCGTCTGTGCGGTCACCTTGCATATTCCGCCGTCGCCCTCATTCTTGTAGAAGGCGTGGTACAGCCCGTCTATCTTGTTGTAGACGATGTCCATGTCGATGGTGGATTTTCCGCGGTCAAAGAAGTGTATGGGGTCGCCTTCCAAATCGGTAAAGTTCTTGTTCGAGTAGGCGTAAAATACTTTGTCGTAGCTGATGGTGCCGTCGTTGGTTAACAGCGAAAAATAAACGAGCGGGCGGCCCTTGGTGCCGTCTCCGTTATCGTAGGTGTCGTCCCAGAATGTTTCGGGGGCCCACACGCGGGTCACGTTCGCGAAGTTCTTGCCCTTGTACTTTTCGGGGAAGTGTACGGTGCTGTGCTCCCAGTTGATGAGGTCGCGGGAGCGCATGAGTACCATGCCGCGGTTGCTTGCCCAGCCTTCGGCGCTCTTCATGTCGGTATTCACCATGTAGAACCAGCCGTCGGGCGCTCGCAGCACGTGCGGGTCTCGGAGCCCCTTCTTGATGCTTACCGTGTCGGCGCCCACCACGCGGTTCCCGTTATTTATCGCGGTAAAGTTGTAGCCGTCGTTGCTGAGGGCGTAATAGATGTTTTCGTTGTTGTTTGCCGGGAAATACGCGAAAAGGTAGTTGGAGTAGGGCTCGTACCCGTGGATGGAGACCTTGATCGGTACATCCTGCGTCTTTGTGCTTAGGCCGTCGTGGACGGTCGCCGTGAGGGTTACTTCCTTGTTTTCTCCGACAAACCTTCCGTTGATGTGTCCGTCATGGGTGAGGAACAGGGTATCGCTGCTTTTCCACGTGATGGGGAAGGTCTCTCCGGCAATCTTAATCGTATCGAGGAGGGAGAGGTCGGTATAGAGGTCCTTGGCCGTGTTGCCTAAGCTCATGCTTACGCTGTCGACTGCGCACCAGAACGGGGCGACGACATCTTCCTGGGCAAGGACCGTTGTGGAGAAGGCCACGCCCATGGTGAGTGTTGTACATAAAATGCGTTGGTTCATACTCTTTTCCCGGTATCCTCTACAATATATATACAGGATGCGTAAATTTCCTGAAAAAACCCTATTTTGTATAGAAAAATTGTCCATTGGGAGCAAAATCGCATTTTTACGCGCTTTTTATCTTACATATTCCATTTTGGAATAGAATAGGTTGATTTATTTTGATTTTTAAGCATATATTTGGGCTATGGAACAGGCAAGAGCCAAGATTTTAGTTGTTGACGACACCAAGACCAACATTGAGGTCCTGGAAAACGTATTGATGGATTTTTATGACGTTTATGTGGCAAAAAACGGGAAAAAGGCGCTAGAAATTGCCGAAAAGGTCCTTCCGGACCTGATTCTTCTCGATGTAATGATGCCCGAAATGAACGGTTATGAAACTTTGAAAGTCATGAGGGAGATGGACACCCTCAAGGATATTCCTGTATTTTTCCTGACGGCAAAATCCGATAACGAGAGCGAGCAGACCGGTCTCGACCTGGGTGCCGTAGACTATATCGGGAAACCCTTCAACCCGCAACTTGTCCTGTTGCGCGTGAAGAACCAACTGGAATACAAGCGGCAGCGCGACCATCTGCATGAACTTGTCGACGAGAAGACGGCGGACTTGCGCCGTACCCTGAAGGTCATGCTCACGAGTCTTGGCTCGCTGGCCGAATTCCGCGATCCCGAGACGGGCGAGCACATCAAGCGTACACAGGTCATTGTACAGCGCCTGGCCGAGGTCCTCCAGAAGAACCCGAAGTTCGCACAGGCGATTCCTTCGAGCGAGTACGTGGACTACTACGCGACTGCGGCCCCGCTGCACGATATCGGCAAGGTCGGTATCGAAGACGAGATCTTGCGCAAGCCTGCAAAACTTAACGAGCAGGAACGCGAGATCATGAGCAAGCACCCGAAAATGGGCTACGACGTGCTCATGGATGCCACCAAGGAACTGCACGATAACCCGATGGTGAAGATTGCCGCCGATATCGCATGGGCGCATCACGAAAGGTGGGACGGCGAAGGCTACCCGCGAAAGCTCAAGGGTGAGGAGATTCCCGTTGGCGCGCGCCTCATGGCTGTGGCCGACGTCTACGATGCCCTCGTTTCACGCAGGCCCTACAAGGAGGCGTACCCGCACCGCTTTGCCGTAGACGAGATTGTCGCTGCTCGCGGGAGCCAGTTCGACCCGGATGTTGTCGATGCCTTCCTGACTATTGCCGAAGACTTGCCCAGGATTTACGAACAGTTTAAGGACCAGAATCGTTGACAAGGAACTTAGTGAATTCAAAGCGCCGCAAGCTCAGCTGGCGTATTTCGATTGTCTACATGGTACCGCTTGTCATAGCGGCGGTTCTTCTTGTTTTTGCGTTCCTGTTCTACCTTGAAAACACGCTTATCTCTACAGCCTACAGCAGTTCCGAGATGCGCCTCCACAAGACCGTCGAGGCCTGCGAGAATATCCTGAACAAGTACCAGGGCGAATTCAGCAAGTTCATCTCGAATGTCGGTTCTATCAACAAGCAGAATGCAAAGGCCACGCTTGGCAAGCGTATCCTGAAGGATGACCGCATTCTCGACATGTTCTACGGGTCTTCCGATGGCGAGTACATCAGTGCCCGCGGCAACACGCTCGATAAGGGCGTGTCCGAGTTCCGTACCAAGGACTGGTTCCTCGAGGCTTCCCGAAACAAGGGAGTGGCCATTACGGGCCCCACCATGCGCAAGGCCTTCAATAAGCAGGTCCTGACCCTTTCGCAGGCCGTCCGCGACAAGAACAACCGCGTCAAGGGTGTCGTTGCCGAAGACCTGGACATGCAGATGCTTAGCCAGGCCATGAGTGATGGCATCGACAAGTCCGATGGCGGCATTATCCTGATGCTCGACAACAGCAGCAATATATTTGCCTACTATCCTGAACAGACGAACCTTGGCAAGATCGACCTGGACAGTATTAACGCCCTGCTCGACATGGTGACGAGCGAAGTGGACGTGGATTCGCTCCTGATGTACGGTAACGGCAACGTAGTCCGCTTCGAGAAGACGACGAACCACCGCCAGAGTTTCGTGTTTATCGTTTCCGCGATGACGAAGAACCCGTACTACCTGGTCCGTATCCTGCACCAGAATACCGTGGTCGCCAAGTTCAACGAACGCTTCCAGGGAATCAAGTTCGCGCTTATCCTGGCGGTTATTGTGCTCATGTCCATTGCGGGTCTTGCCGCGCGGATACTCTTCAAGCGTTTTATCGAGAAGGACCTAAAGGACAGCGTGAGTTCGAGTTCGCTGTTCGATACGCTGCTTTCGAGCCCGAACATGACGCTTATCCTCACGAACGAGACCTTCGACATTCTGCAGGCGAGCAGCAATGTGGTGGAGTTCTTTACCGGTGGGGGCGAAGATATCAAGGGCGATGCCCTGTGGAAGTATATTCCCTCGGACCAGTTCAAGAAATTTGCGCATCATGTTGCCCTTGGCGGCGAACTGCATCCGAGTGAACGCAGGACCATCGTGATGGTCAAGAACTCGGAAGGCGAGGAGTACTGGTGGAATATCTTCTTTCAGTTCCTTTCCGAAGACGATGGCAGTATCCGCTACCTGTTCATGATTGACGATGCGACGAGCGGCATCCAGAAGGATACCATTCTCGATACCATCATGCTTTCTGCCGACCGCTCGTTCCTCATGATTTTCGACCGCACGCTACATATCAAGTACATGTCGAAGCAGCTGGGCGATATTTTCCAGAAGGACTGGCGCGAACTTATCGGGCTTTCGCTTACCGAACTTGCCTCTTGCGGCATTCCTGACAACGTAATGAAGGAACTTGTTAAGGCGTTCCGTGACCGCGAAACGTGGAAGGATTCGTTTATGTTGCCTTCGAACGAGGGCCACGGCGAAATCTGGTTCCGCGGCGAGGCGGTGACGCTAAAGGCCGAGGAGGCCGTGGTCGGTTACATGTTCTCGATGACCGACATTTCCGAAATTATCGAGGCCCGTGAAATCGCGGAGCAGGCCACGCAGGCGAAGAGCGAGTTCCTCGCCAACATGAGCCACGAAATCCGCACGCCGATGAACGCGATTATCGGCATGGCGCACCTTATTTCCGAAACAGACCTTTCCGAACGCCAGCGCGGCTTTGTCGACCGCATAAGCCATGCGGCCAAGTCGCTGCTCGGGATTATCAACAACATTCTGGACTTCTCGAAGATCGAGGCGAAGAAGCAGGAACTCGAAGTTACGCCGTTCGTACTGCAGGATGTCATCAGCGAGGTGGCCTCGCTTGCCGAAGTCCGCATTGCAGGGCGTCCGATTGAACTTATCGTGGATGTGGACCCGGATATTCCCGAGACGCTCATGGGCGACCCGCTGCGTCTATCCCAGATTTTCACGAACCTCGTGAACAATGCCACAAAGTTTACCGAGAAGGGCGATATCACGCTCAAGGTGGAACTCGAGAACATTACCGAGAAGAACGTCCGCCTGGCCTTCAGCGTGAAGGATACGGGTATCGGCATGACGCCCGAACAGTTGGGCAGGCTCTTTAACGCGTTTACGCAGGCCGATGGTTCCACTACGCGCAAGTATGGTGGAACGGGCCTCGGCCTTGTCATCTCCAAATCGCTCGTGGAACTCATGGGCGGCAAGATGCAGGTCGAAAGTACCTCCGGAGTGGGCTCTCGGTTCTTCTTCAGCATCTCGCTTCCGATTGCCCCGCAGGCGGGCGAACCCAAGTGGAAGTCCGTGCATACCTTCGATGGCAAGAACGTGCTGCTCGTGGATGACTGTGCCAATATGCGTGCGGTGCTGCGCCATATCCTCACGAAACTTCACTGCATTGTGGAAGAAGCCTGCTCTGCGGCAGAGGCGTTCGACCTTATCCAGGCACACGAGGAGGCGGGCGAGGATCCGTACGACTTCTTTATTGTCGACTACAAGATGGGCCTCGAGACCGGATTCGACTTCGCTAAGGGCATTCCGGAGTCGATGCAGATTGTGCCGAAGATTCTCATGCACCCGCTGCACTTCGAGGAAAGCGAACACGAGACGGCGCTGATGCTCGGCTACAACAGCTGCTTGCCTAAACCGCCGCAGATTAGCTCGATTCTCAGTTCCCTCCAGGAGGCGCTGGGCCTCAAGCTCACGTACCAGAAGGCCATCAAGAAGGAAAACCGCAAGATCTACTTCAAGCCGGCGAAGATCCTGCTTGTCGAAGACAACCTGATGAACCAGGAACTCGCTACGTCGCTCCTGAACACGGTTGGCCTTACCACCATGATTGCGAACAACGGAAAGGAAGCCCTCGACCTGCTGAAACCGGGTTCGTTCGACCTCGTGCTCATGGACTTGCAGATGCCTATCATGGACGGCCTTACCGCCACGAAGGAAATCCGCGACAAGGAAGACGAGTATTTCAGGAACGTGCCAATACTTGCGATGAGTGCGCGCGCCTTCCAGAAGGACAAGGAAGAATGCTTCGAGGCCGGCATGAACTCGTATATAGTGAAGCCGATCGACCCCTCGCTCCTTTACGAGGACCTGGCGAAGTACCTGCCCATCGCGTCGGAAAATGCCATACCGCAGAACAGAACGCTCGTTTCTACCGGAAGCGCGCAACTTGCAGACGACGATTCCAACTTCCTAGCGCATTTCTCGAAGGTTCGCGATTTCGATGCCTCTGTCGGCTTGTACCACGCGAACAACAACAAGACCATCTATGTCAGGATTTTGCATGGCTTTGTGCGAGACTATAGCGGGAACAACTTCGAACTGCGCAAGTTGGTGGAGACCTCCAAGTTCGAGGAGGCGACCCGCATTACGCATACCATCAAGGGCCTTTGCGGTACAATCGGTTCAAGCCATGTGCAGTCGCTCGGTGCTGCCGTGGAGGCGACGCTTTCGCAGAAGCTGCAAAACTTCGAGGAGTACAACAAGTTCGAGGCCGCTCTCCACAACCTCATCGAGGACTTGATTGTCGTGCTCAAGGATGTCGATTCGGACCAGCCTGTCGTCGCATCAAAGCGCGAGGATCCGGAGGCTGCCGGTAGGCTCAAGTCTGCCCTCGGCGATCTCAAGGTCGCGCTGGATTCCTGCTCGTCGACGAAGTGCAAGCGCATACTGGACGAATACGAAGGAATCGCATTCGATGGCGATATCGAAGCCCTGTTACAGAAGATGGTGAACCAGGTGGACGACTACGAATTCAGCGAAGCGGCAGAAACGCTCGCCGAACTTGAAAAGAAACTGGGATAAAAAAAGTCGCCGTTTGATCGACGACTTTTCGCTAAAACGTCATCCTGAGGGGCGAAGCCCCGAAGGATCCAGACCTGAATTACTTCACACCGATAAGGCTGAGGTCACGCACGGCACCCTTGTCGGCAGACGAAGCCATCGCGGCGTATGCCTGCAGTGCCTTGGATACCTTACGGTCGCGGTGTTCCGGCTGCCAAGCCTTGGCGCCGCGGGCTTCCATTTCCTTGCGGCGGGCGGCAAGTTCGTCGTCGGTGAGCTGCACGTTGATGCTGCGGTTCGGGATGTCGATTTCGATGACATCGCCCGTGTGCACGAGGCCGATGTTACCCTTGTTGGCGGCTTCCGGAGAAGCGTGGCCGATGGAGAGGCCGCTCGTACCGCCGGAGAAGCGTCCGTCGGTGAGGAGTGCGCAGGACTTGCCGAGGTGACGGCTCTTGAGGTAAGAGGTCGGGTAGAGCATTTCCTGCATGCCGGGGCCACCCTTCGGGCCTTCGTAGCGGATGACGACCACGTCGCCGGCCTTCACCACGTTCGGGTCGAGAATGCCCTTCACGGCATCTTCCTGGCTTTCGAACACCACGGCGGGGCCGGTGAACTTGAAGATGGATTCATCGACGCCGGCGGTCTTCACGATGCAGCCATCGACAGCGAGGTTACCGTACAGAACAGCGAGGCCGCCGTCCTTGGTGTAGGCGTGTTCGCCGTCGCGGATAGCGCCCGTGGCGCGGTCGAGATCGTGATCCGGGTACATGAAGTTCTGCGAGAAGGCGACCAGGTTGTACTTGCGGCCCGGGCCTGCGAGGTAGCGCTGCTTGGCTTCGGCAGTCGGGTTACGCTTGAGGTCGTTCACTTCGAGGGCTTCGCCCATGGTAGCGGCGTGAACGGTCTTTGCATTCTTGTGGATGAGGCCCATGCGGTCGAGTTCGCCCATGATGCCCATGATGCCACCGGCGCGGTTCACGTTTTCCACGTGGATGTTGTGGACGGTCGGAGCCACCTTGCAGATGCACGGCGTGTTGCGGGAGAGGCGGTCGATATCCTTCATGGTGAAATCGACACCCGCTTCCTGGGCCACGGCGAGCAGGTGGAGCACTGTGTTGGAGGAACCGCCCATGGCGATGTCGAGGCGCATGGCGTTTTCGAAGGCGTCCTTTGTGGCGATGCTGCGCGGGAGGATGCTGTCGTCGTTCAAATCGTAATACTGGTGGCAGAGTTCCACGATGCGCTTGCCGGCGGCTTCGAACAGTTTCTTGCGTTCGGCGTGGGTCGCGACGATGGTGCCGTTGCCTGGGAGGCTAAGGCCCAAGGCTTCGGTCAAAGAGTTCATGGAGTTTGCGGTGAACATGCCGGAGCAGGAACCGCAAGTGGGGCAGGAGTTCGCTTCGATGGCGGCCACGTCTTCGTCGCTGACGGAGCTGTCGGCGGAATCGATCATGGCGTCAATCAGGTCGAGGGCGCGGTCCTTGCCGTCCTTCGTGGTCACGTGGCCGGCTTCCATCGGGCCGCCGCTGACGAAGATTGCGGGGATGTTGAGGCGCATGGCGGCCATGAGCATGCCCGGAGTCACCTTGTCGCAGTTAGAGATGCAAACGAGGGCGTCGGCGCGGTGGGCGTTTGCCATGTATTCGGTGGAGTCGGCGATAAGGTCGCGGGAGGGAAGGCTGTAGAGCATGCCGTCGTGGCCCATGGCGATACCGTCGTCCACGGCGATGGTGTTCATTTCCTTGGCGACACCGCCGGCGGCTTCAATCGCGCGGGCGACCACCTGGCCCAAGTCCTTCAGGTGAACGTGTCCCGGAACAAACTGGGTATAGCTGTTCACCACGCAAATCACCGGCTTACCAAAGTCTTCCACCTTGGTTCCAGTTGCGTGCCACAGGGCGCGTGCACCGGCCATTTCACGGCCTTCCATAGTCTTGAGCGAACGAAGTTTCGGCATAATAATCCTCATAGATGTGGCGTCCCCACTTACATTGTCATCCCCGGCTTGACCGGGGATCTTTAATGGGGTGTGCCTTTGTTTGGTGCTGAAATGTAGAAAAAAGGGGACGCCTTGGCCGATTTATACTCCGAAGGGGTGGTGAAGGCCCTAAAAATTCAAAATTTGCGCTAAATCACACAATTTTTGTCGGATTTTGGTGCGTGAACGCCTGTGCAAGTGACTCGGGTCACGATTTTTGCTACAAATTCTGTTTTTTTTCCTAAAAATATGTGATTTTACATAAAAAATGCTAAATTTGGGCAAAAAAAAAGAGGTGTAACTATGGTTTTCTCAATTTCAAATTCAAAGTGTGTTAAGGCGTTGTTAGGAACCCTCATGTTCTGCCTGGTGTTTGTGGGGCAGGCGTTTGCTGCTATTGACTGTGCTACGGGCACGGGTTGGGGCGACTATTTAACGAAATCAGTAACAAAAACAGGTGATTATTATGAAATCTCCACTCCGGAAGAGTTGGCGTGGATTTCTTGCAAGGTGAGGCACAGCAATAGCGCTTTTGCAAATGCAAAAGTCAAGTTGACCCAATCCATAGACATGCAGGGGAAGGTTTTTATCCCAATTGCGGCAGGTGACAAACAAAAATTTAGTGGCACTATTGACGGTCAGGGCTTTACCATATCCAATCTTTATATCAATGGTTCGGAAATCAATAATAACGACACATCAAGTGTTACCCAAAAACCTAGGAATGGAGAAAAACTTTTTGGACAGAATATAGGCCTGGTTGGTGTTCTGAATGGTGGAACTATCAAGAATCTGACTTTGAAAGATGCTCGGATTTATGCGGCCATTGATGCCGGTACTACAGGAAATGAAAAAGGTAATCCTATTTCCGTGGGTACTCTTGTTGGTTGGGTCGATAACGCCAGTACAATTGAGAATTGCGTGGCGTCCGGTTCTATTGAAACGAGTGGTGCTAAAAACCGTGTCGGAGGCATCGTTGGAAACGTGAAAAATATAACCATCACTAATTGCGTCAGCTCGGTAAGCGTGACCGCCAGTGGTGATAGTACATATGTGGGCGGTATTGTCGGTGCGCTCCGTAATGGTGGAACGGTCAATATGTCTTCCTGCGTTTATTCCGGAAATAGCCTTTATACGGTTGATGGTAGCGTTGGCGCCATTGCGGGCAGCTATGAAAGTGTAGGAAGCATTAAAACCGAGGATTTGTTCTATTCCGATGATTTCTGTGAAAATTTGGAGGAAGGTGAAGCGTGCTCCGGCATAGGCTTGTTGCCCAATGGCAAAACTTTCAATGCCGATTCGACCGATAATCTTAACTCGGAAGATGTTGTTTGTAACTTGAATGGTGGTACATGGAATGAAGGTGTATGTACCGGAGACTCGTCTAAAGTTTGGTCTGTTGGACAGTCGAATGTTTCAATGAATGGTTCCGATGGCTATAAGATTACATTCAATGCGAATGGTGGATCGTTTGCCTCTGGCGCAAAGACCTCGAAAGTTTTAGTCAAGAATGCAACTATCACGGCGGACGAAATTGGTGTGCCGACCCGTGAAGGAAAGAAATTTGCAGGATGGGCAACGACAGCGAATGCTGGAGAACCTTCGGATCTTGGTGTTGTGAACGCTGCCACGATTATTTATGCTGTTTGGTATGATTTCTATCAGGTTACCTTTAACACGGGTTGCGACACAGCTTTTTCCGATGCGAAATTCCCTGATTCGACCAAGACGAAAACTATTTCTGTGGCAAAACATGGTACGATTTCTGTAGATGGTTTTTCTGTTCCCACGGTATATGAAATTGGAACAGATGAAAATAAGGTGAAATATTACTTTACCGGCTGGGCTTATGCGCCAAAATCATTTGATGTGAATGATACTGTTGCCGAAACGGATACACTTCACCTCTCTGCTATTGATGTGACTGCACCTGTTACCCTGTATGCCGTTTGGACAAAGGCTCCGACATTCTCCGTCACTTTCGACGCCTCTTTACATGGAAAGACGGATGTCCATTTTGTTAGAATGGTTACTGAAGGGGAAACGGTTTCCCGTCCCGATACTGTCATTACGGATGATGGATACAAGGTTGTCGGATGGTGTGAAGTCGAAAATTGCACAGAGGAAAACGAATATTCCTTTGCTGACTCGTTAAAGGGTAATCTGGTTCTCCATGCAAGGTGGGAAATTGAATCCTATTCTATTAATTATGAATTGAATGGTGGCACAAATGCCTCAACGAATCTGACTACATACAATGTCAATAGTGGCGACATTGTCTTTGCTGCTCCGACCAAAGAAGGCTCCAAGTTTGAAGGCTGGTTCTATGATGCAAATCTGACTAATCCTGCGACTCAGATTGATTCAGGCTCTACGGGCGACAAGACCATTTATGCCAAGTGGACTGTTGCGACCTACACTATCCAATACCTTTCTGGGACTGCGATTTCGGCAACGGTGCCCGGCACTACTAAAACTTATGGTGACACGATTACGCTTAGGGATGCTCCTTCTCAGTTCGCTGTTGGTGGGTGTACTTTCGATGGCTGGTCTAAGGTGGATTATGGTCAGGAAGGGTATGCTGTAGATTATGCATTTGGTGCTAAGTATGCTGATAATGCGAATCTCAAGTTGTTCCCGCATTGGGTTTGCAATACATACAAGATTACATATGAAGTGTATGGTGTTGAAGTAACAAATAGAAATGATACTTCCTATACCGGGCCATATAAGGTTACGTTGCAGAACGCGTTTGTTTCTGGTGACCCTGTAAAGATGGATAATTGGTATTTGGAGCCCACTTTTAAGACTTCTATACGTTATCTCCAGGGTATAGATAAGGATACGACGCTTTATGCCAAATGGTATAACACGATTATCTACAATCCTGGTAGTAGATTGAAGGCCGTGAATAGTAAATTGGGTAGTACAACTGATAAGAAGTTCTTGGACAGTTCTTATACTTTTAAGTCATCTATAAAAGATTTCGTACTTACAAACTACACCCTCGACGGTTGGTCCACAACGGATGGTGGCGAAAAAGTTTACGAACTTGGTGAAACGTACACGACCAACGCAAACTTGACGCTGTATCCGCACTGGATACCAGAAGCGTACCCAATCGTCTACCACAATATCGAAGGTGCGACGTTCGAGACGCCGAATCCGGAAACGTATACGGTTGAGGATGAACTCCCGATTGATCTCAACAGTCCGTCTAAGCCTGGCTACAATTTCTTGGGCTGGTCGCTAACTGAGAATTCGACTGAATATGTTGATGGTATTGCGGCTGGTTCTTCGGGTGAAGCCAATTTCTACGCCAACTGGGAAAAGGTCTATCCGTTCCTGGTCAACGACTTCGGCGCCATCAAGGTTTACGAAGACGAGAATGGAAAGTTGACTGCCGAAATCGATGGTATGTCTACGGGAGATGTGAGCACAATTTCTCCTGAAGATAATGTCCTCGTGAGCTCTATAAACTTCAGCCGTGAATTCCCGGTTAATGAAACAGAATCGGACAAGATGTATTCTACGATTGTTTTGCCGTTTAGTATTGATAAGAGCAAGGTTCCCTCTGCTGATTTTTATGAACTCAAGGCAGTTGATGTCCCGAACAAAACTGTTGAATTCTGGTCGACTAAGGGAACTCTCCAGGCAAATACTCCTTACATTATTCGCACAAAGGCGGCAACACTTGCGTTCAATCTCGATGAAGGAGAGACTGTTGCTCTCAACACGAGCGAATTGAATAATTCGACGAGTGATGATGGTAAGTGGGAGTTCCGCGGTACTTATTCCTATATAAAGTGGAATGATCGTGCTGATGAATTAGGAAGGGCTTATGGTTTCAGGGCTCAGGCCGAAAATTCTAATGCGATTGGTTCGTTTGCAAGAATTGGATCTAGTGCTACCACTCGTCCTTTCCGTGCATACTTGCTTAAGGTGGCGAACCAGCAGGCACGTCGCTATACATTGGCGAAATCCTCTGTTGCGCTCAACACAGCCTCTATCGGCGAAGAAACGGTACCCGGCACGCTGGATGTCGTGATTGTGGACCGCGAAACGGAGCAGACGACTGCCATCGGCACGTTGGATACCGCTACTGGCGAGATCAAGATGATCGATAACTGGTTCGATATGAAGGGCCGCAAGCTGAATAGCAAGCCAACGGCCAAGGGAATTTACTATTATAATGGTAAACGAGTAATGGTGAAGTAGGATGGATCAAAAAAAGGAATACATGGTACCTCAGATGAAAATAGTGGTCCTTGATCTCGGAGTTAAACTCTTGGGTGAGAGTGATCCTGATTCATTTGACGTTATCATTAAAGACCGTCCTTAATTCAAGAGGAAAAAGATGGATAAAAAGAAAGATTATATCGCTCCGGAAATGGAAACTGTTGAATTGAAGGCTCAAGTCAATCTGCTTGAAGAAAGTGATATTCATGGTGACACAGCCTTCGCTCCTCACGAACAGGACCCGCTGGCTTAAGTCTTGAGTTCCGGTTTGGAGGATAGGCTCTTCACCCTCATTCGGCTCGCATTCGGTGCAGGCGAGGGGGAGTGTGCTAATTTCAACGTAGAGACCGCTGAAGAGTGGTCTCTTTTGTATTCCCTGGCGGCCAAGCTCTCGGTCGTGGGGATTGCCTACCGGGGCATCTGCAAACTCCCGAAGGACCGGCGACCGCCGTTGGACCTCGCCTTCCAGTGGGCTAGCGAGGCGGAGGCTATCAGCGGGCATAACCGCCTGATAAATACCGAGGCCGCGAACCTTACCGAACTTTTCCAGAAGCAGGGGAGGCGTACCGCCATCCTGAAGGGGGCGGCCAACGCACGCCTTTACCCGGACAAGTTCATGCGGCAGTGCGGCGATATCGACATCTGGGTCGATGGCGGGCGCGAGAAGGTTGTGGCCCTCCTGCAGGAACTCGGGATGATGTCGCCCGAACCGACGGGCTCGTTCTTCTTTGCGCGCAACAAATCGCGCGAGGAACTTTACGTAGAGGCAAAAAGGCGTCTGGCCGTCTCTGGCCACCATGTGCATCTTGCGCAAAAGTTGAACGGTGTCAGCGTCGAGGTGCATTTCCGGCCGTCTTCGGGGAACTTGAACCCGTTTACGAACAGGCGGCTGCAGCGCTTCCTTGCCCGTGAACTCGAGCATACGGAGGCTGTTCCGGAGGGCTTCTGCGCGCCGTCGATCAAGTTCGCCCTCGCGATGCAGCTTTCGCACGTCCAGCGGCATTTTATTGCTGGCGGAATCGGGCTCAAGCAAGTGGTAGACTACTTCGTCTTGCTCATGAACGCCCCCGAAGACGACCGCAGGGAATTGGCCGGCCTGCTGCGCAAGTTCGGCCTCTACCACACGTGCCGAGCCCTCATGTGGGTGCTCGGGAATACGCTCGGGCTCGAACGGGAACGCATGCTCTGCGCTCCGGACGAACGGCTTGGCAAGCAGATGCTGGAACAGATTCTCCGAGGCGGCAACTTCGGGTACTACGAGAAGGGGGAGCGCCTCTCGATGATTCCGAGATGGTTCTACCGGCGTAGGCGAGCCTGGCGCTTCTGGTCGTTTGGCCCGACCGAGGTCATCTTCTCGGAGATCTTCTACTGGCGTAATTTATTCCGCTCGATACCTATCCGCATCAAGCTCCGGAAGGCATCGATCCGCGATTTGTTCTAAATAAATATTAGATCCCCGTCTTCACGGGGATGACGAAATAAAAAAGACCTCGGCATAAGCCGGGGCCTTTTCAACATGGGGTAATTTCGATTAGTATCTGTCTTTCAGCACCTGCGGGCATTCCACTTCCACATAGTTGTGTTCGGGGTTGCCAGCCGAATGCAGGTAATCTACGAGGAACATGCAGCCCTGCTTGGCCTTGCTGTCATTGCTGAACGCCTTCTCGCATTTTTCGGTAAGGCATTTGGCATAGGTGCCTGCATTGTAGTTGCTTTCCGTTTCACAGTCGGAGAGGAGGCCTCCGTACTGCTGGCCTTGTGCGCCCCAGCCCATGCTGGCGCAGCCATTAAACTGACCCACGCCACCGCCCGGGATCATGATATCGAACTGGCCCTGCGACACGTCGCCGCCAATGTTCGTCGTCATGATGATGAGCTTCTTGCCCTTGATGGCCTTGGTGTTTGCGTTTGTCGAGTTGTAATGTCCTTCGCCAGTAAAGGTCAGCTGGAAGCACTTGCCGCAGGAGCCGCCATCACTTGCAGGCACGGCAGCGAAGGCGAAGCCCATATCGGAGCAGCCGTCGATGGTGAACGGAATCTGGCTTGTGCAGGCCATCATCGAACCACCGGTGCAGACGCTTTGACCGTTCCAGTCAGTGCTTTCGGTGGTACCCTTGTTGGTGCATTGCCTAGAATGGTAGGAGGTATTGTTTTGCACAGAGCAATGGGGCTTGCAGCAGTCCCAGTAACGGGTTGCCCAGCCGGAACCAGTTTTACCGCCATTGACAGTCTTGATGTTGGGGCATCCGCCTGTCAGCTGTGTCGAGCTGCTGGACTGCACGCTGGAGCTAGACTTGGCGCTGCTAGAACTGGACTTTGCACTGCTGGAGGACTTTGCGCTGCTCGAGCTGGACTTGGCGCTGCTAGAAGAGGACCTTGCGCTGCTTGCAGGCGTTGTTGCACCCATATTCTTGCATTCCTTGCCATTCGGGTCGTAATAGCAGTTCAAAGTGCAGGTGTTGTCGTAAGCGTACTGTTCATCGTGGGGGCCCTTAAGACTTGCGTAGTGGGCAACGCACTTGCCCGAAGGTGCATCGTAGCACTGACCTTCACACTGTGTGCTCGGTGCCGTCGAAGAAGAACTCGGCTGTTCCGGCTTGACAGACGAGGAGGACTTGGGTTGTTCCGGGTTGACAGACGAAGACGACTTGGGCTGTTCCGGATTGACAGACGAGGAGGACACGGGCTGTTCCGGTACGATCGTTGAAGACGATGCCGGGGAAACCGGAGTTTCCGAGCTGGAAATATCCGGCTCTTCGCCGCCCTGGAATGGGTCTGTGGGCTGTGTAATGGCATTACCCGACAGGTCGGTAATCGTGCCGTCGGGGTAAATGATTGTCTGTTCCGGGGTGATTACCGGAAGTTGCGAGAGGTCCGGGATGGATGCAATCGGTGCACCGGCTACGTCGGAAAAAATGCCTGTTGCCGGATCGTATGTTCCGACGGGGTTGCCGGCCTTGTCTGTTACGGTGAATTCGCCTGCGCCCGGTGTAATAATGTAGCTCTGGTCGCCAGTGAAAATCCAGCTGGCAGTAGATACAGGGTTAAACTGTTCTGGAGTCTGGGGAGGGGTGCTTATATTGTCGTTGGAGCAGTTCCAAGCGATCACCAAGGCGCTGGAAAGCAGCAATGCTTTAAAATATGGAAATTTCATTATTACCTCATGTTTTTGGCCCAAATATTCCCGCCCAAAAAATACATATATATATATAAAATAGGTTGTAAAAAAAATGTTAGGGTGATGTCTGTCAAGACAAACTGTTCTCTAGGTGTTCCTCTTTGCGAGAGGATTTGTTTCAGGGTAAAAAAACTGTAACTTTCTTACCCAAAAAATCGTCTAGAGAGTTGCAATGAAAACGTTCAGGGTGATTCCGCCGTGGCTCGTGATGATTTTCTTGACCTGCGGGTTACGTGCAGGGTCGAGTGCGGGGCATGCCTGCAGCAGGTTTGCCGTGCAGGTGTATTTCGCGCCATTTCGAGTGTCGTCTTTGGGGGAAAGAATTGCGACCGTGAGTGGCTTGCCCGCAGTATTTAGATCGTGGGCGAATTCTGCGAGTTTTTTGCCGATTCTGGTGTAGAGTTTTGGGGCGTCAAAGTCGAGGCGCTTGCCGTAGGGCGGGTTCAGGACCATTGCAGGCTGCGAGCCGGCAGGGCATGCGCATGCAATCTCTTCGGCAGTGTAGGTGAAGAAGTCCTTGACTTGTGGGGCGATTGCCGGAGCGTTCCTGCCTTGTGGTGCGGAGGCGAGCGGGCTGCATTCCACGTTGTGGCGGATGATGCTTATTGCGCGTTCCGAGATGTCTGTGGTGGCGATTGCCGCAAGTGGACACACTTGCGCTTCGCGCTTCGGTGTGACGCTGGGGGAGGCATTGCGCTTCGGTGTGACTATGTGGTTCCAGGTGGCGGGCTTGAACGCAGGCTGGTGCCTGAGCGCGAAGTCGCGGCACACGCCGGGGATAAGCCCGCTTGCCATGTATGCGGCCTCGAGACTGAATGTGCCGCTCCCTGCCATCGGGTCGATGAGGGTAATCGGTGCGGCGACGAGCGCGGAAATCTCGAACAGCATCGCTGCGGCGATGGTCTCCTTGAGCGGGGCGTCGTTGACGTGCCGCTCGTGTCCGCGCTTGTACAGTTCCTCGCCGGCGAGGTCGAGCCAGATAGTGCAACGGTCGTCGATGAGCGTTACGAAGATGTTTTGCGGGAAGTCTTCGGCTTTGACTCTATCACCTTCGGCTCCAGAGTGACAATTGTGGAGGCTTTCTCCGATGACGTTGTAAAGGCGTTCGGCTACGGCGTCGCTGTGGTACAGGCGTGAATGCTTGCAGGTAACATGGATGTCGAGTGTTGCCTGCCCGGAAGGAGCCTGGGAAGGCATTGCGGGCAAGTAAAGTTCCCACGGGATTTCGGTGGCCTTCTTCTCGAGTTCGCGGAAGTTTTCTGCCTTGAAATCGGCGATGTGCATCAGGATGCGGTTCGCGATGCGGGTGTAGGCGACAGCTTTCCAGGCATCAACGATTTTCGCGGTGAATTCGACCTTGCCGTCTCCGACAACGCGCGGTTGGCAAAATTCTATTTCTTCGGCGAGAGTTTGTTCGAAACCGAGCGGAACGACTGCCAAAAAAAGATGCGGCTTCCCGATAACCTGCCTCTTGAGGCGTTTTTCGAGAGCCGCTTCCATCTTTACCTACAGTCTGTGTATTAGCTGTGCAGGTATTCCACGATGGCGTCGTGGATCGTGGTGAACACGCTGCGCAGTTCGTCTTCATCCTCTTCGAGGAGCGTCACGCGGAAGCCCTTCAAGTCAGTGCAGAAGCTGGTACTCGGAACCACGCAGATGCCCTTCGCGCCCAGCAGGTAGTACACGAAGCGGTAGTCCAGGTTCGTGGTCTTGCTGCACCATTCCTCCACCTTCTTCTTGATGATCGGGTTGTCAATCTTCAAGCTCTGGTGGCTGTTGAGCGTCCCTTCGCGGAAGATGATGGTGTTGTAGAATGCGCCGTAGGTCGGGTTGAAGTACAGTTCCGGAATGTCGGAAAGTATTTCGTTGATGATGGCACTGCGGCGGCCAATCTTCTCGTTCAGCGCGGTGCGGTGTTCGATAAAGCGCGGATCGCCCAGCACACGCGGAATGGTCATCTGCGGGAGCGTGGTCGAGCAGACTTCCACCATCTTCGCGTTGTCGATGGCGCGGCAGAAGGCGTCGAACTGTTCGTCCTTGTCGCGGTTGTAGTATTCGGCCCAGCCGCAACGAGCGCCCGGCCACGGGTATTCCTTGGAAATGCCCTTGAGCGCGATGCCCGGAACGTCACCGATGTATTCGGCGAGAGCGTAGGCGTGGGCGCCGTTATAGGTAATCTTGTTGTAGATTTCGTCGCAGATGATGAACAGGTTGTAGCGCTTCGCGATGTCCACAATCTTCTTGAGGATGTCGAGCGGGTAGACCATGCCGGTCGGGTTGTCCGGGTTCAAGATGAGGATGCCCGCGATGCTCGGATTGTACTTCACCTTGTTCTCGAGCTCATCCAGGTCCGGATACCAGTGGTTCTCGGGCTGGAGGCTGTAGGTGATGGGGGCCGTGTGGGCATGTGCCGCTTCGGCGGAGCTGTGGGTGGAGTAGGCCGGGGCCGGTCCGATGATGCGGGTGTTCATCGAGAGCAGGCCGTAGATGGTGGCGATGGCGTCACCGAGGCCGTTGAAGAACAGGATGTCGTCGACGTTGATCTGTGCGCCGCCGAGCTTGTTGTTCTCTTTTACCAGGAATTCGCGGGTCTCGAGCATGCCCTTGGAGGGGCAGTAGCCGTAGCTGCGGTTCGTCTTGACGAGGTCGACCACGATGTCCTTGATCCAGTCAGGAATCTGGCACTTCTTTTCGATCGGGTCGCCGATGTTTTCCCAGTGGATGGGGAGGCCGAGTGCCTTGAGCTGGTTTGCCTTCTTCACGATCTCGCGGATTTCGTAAGAGAGTTCCTTGGCACCTTCGCTCAAAAGTCTTCTGCGCATTTTATGCTCCTGTATAGGTATCGAAAATTCTTTTTGCGCTGTAATTATAGCATAAAATTGTTCAAGAATTTCCGTTGTTCCTTGTGGTTAGTGGTTAAAATGGGGGTAAATAAAAAAAGCAGCTGTTTGCGGGGCTGCCCTTGAAACTTGCTATCTGGATTTTGGCGTTATGCCTTGCAGACTTTGGTTTCTCTGGACAGCCCCATAATAGCTCGGGCTGCTGCCGGGCTTGCTGCAATCGCTGCTGCTGCGATGAAGTTCTGTCCAAAGATTTTGCTCATGTGCAGAAATATAGTTTGGGTATGGGTGTTTTGTCAAGGTTGTTATTTACTGCGTTTAGATTTCTATATTCAGGCCATGACTCACGAGACCCTGTATGACCCGATCCGCAAGAAGGATGTTCCCGCCACGCCCGAAGAACACGTGCGCCAGGCGACTATCCGGTTCCTGCTGGACGTAGTCAAGGTGCCCGCACACCTGATAACGGTGGAGTTCGGGCTGTGCGCCATCGAACCTGCGACGGATGACCGCGTCGACATCATCGTCAACAATT
The DNA here is from genome assembly GCF_002210285.1 of Fibrobacter sp. UWR2. Classification (NCBI taxonomy): domain Bacteria; kingdom Pseudomonadati; phylum Fibrobacterota; class Fibrobacteria; order Fibrobacterales; family Fibrobacteraceae; genus Fibrobacter; species Fibrobacter sp. UWR2. The sequence goes on from NZ_MWQE01000002.1 coordinate 363,059, forward strand.
TCCGTGAGGGCTCTCCGCTCGATAAGCCGTGGCTGCTGGTGGAATGCAAAGCCCCCGGCGAATACACGTGGGACTCACTGCAGGTGCAGCTCAACCGCTACCTGAAGGTCTTGACGCCCAAGTACGTAATGCTCGCGCTAGGCGATGCTACCGCCTATTTTGAATACGATGCGGCGACAAGACGCTTTTCAAAAATTGTCGGTTTACCCATTTTTTGAAATACGATTTTGTTCAAATCCACCCCTTATAAGGTGAAATATTCCGAATAAACTTAAAAAACACTTCCCTTTTACAAACATTTTTCTTTTTTCTTCTGATTTTCTACTGAAAAAAAGCATATATTTTTTTCCGTGAAGGAAATGAGAAGAATTATTCTAGATGGAATACTCCTTGCTCTTGCAGGGGTGTTTTTTGCTTGTAATCAAGATAAGCCTGCTGAGAAAATCAAGCCGACAACCGTCGAGCAGGTTCAGCCTGGAAAGGTCGAACCGAGGAAAGACGTCAAGCTGATTCCGCCACCGGTTCCAATGGTCTATCGTGACGAGAGGGTTGCTTCTTCGTCGGCCGATACAGTTCCAGCGGATCCGGTTTCGGCCGATATTGCAACTGCCGCGTCCGGGGCTCCTGAACCAGAATCTTCTTCTGAAGAAGTAGTCCTTTCTTCGTCGTCGAGTGCTCAGAGCGTTGCGCGCGTCGTTCCGGCTCCCATAGTCTCGTCTTCTTCGGAACCCGAACCGCCGCCGCCCGTTTACTGCGAAGAAGTGCCCGAAGGCGTTCTATGCGACAAGCGCGACGGCCAGATGTACAGGACCGTAACCATTGGCAGCCAGGTGTGGATGGCGCAGAACCTGAACTACAATGCCGAGAACAGCTGGTGCTACGACAACCAGAACGAAAGCTGCAAGATATACGGCAGGCTTTATTCCTGGACATCCGCAATGGGGCTCGATGATTCCTTTGCGACGACATCGGCGGCTGCGCAACTGACAAAGGAACACCAGGGTGTGTGCCCCGACGGCTTCCACATGCCGACCAGTGCCGACATGAAGGCGCTTATCGCCTACATGAAGAAGCACAACAAGTTTGAAAAGGAAAGGTCCGGTACGCTCCTCAAGATGAAGTTCTCCTGGATGAACAGCGAGGAATGGCCCGAAGGTACGGATCGATTCGGGTTCGGCGCGATGGCTTCCGGATTCAGGAACTCGAAGGGCGTATTCAGGGAATTGGGCAAGGATGCCGATTTTTGGGTCGCCGAAGAGAGCAAGGCTTCGGCTTCGCATGCTCCGTACTGGAACCTCTACTACGATAATGACGAGTTCCTCGGCGATTACAGCAAGAGCAAGCTGTATGCGTATTCAGTACGCTGCCTGAAGAACAAGAAACACTAAAAACAAGAAATACCAATAAGATGGCGAATCGAGTTCGCCATGACGATGCTCTCAATGCAAAAAGAAATCCCGCTTAATGCGGGATTTAATTTTTATGGAGTGATGGGCGCGAAGGTGTTCGCGTTTTGCCTTACTTCTTCGGCTCGATGACTTCCATGCCGCCCATGTACGGACGCAGCACTTCAGGGATCTTGAGCGAGCCGTCCTTCTGCTGGTAGTTGTCGCAGATGCCGACCATCACGCGCGGCGTTGCAAGGCCAGAACCATTCAGCGTATGCACGTAGACGTTCTTGCCGCCGATCTTCGTCTTGATGTTGGCGCGGCGTGCCTGGTAGTCTTCGAAGTTGCTGCAGGAGCTGACTTCGAGCCACTTCTTTTCGACCGGGGCGTAGACTTCGAGGTCGTAGCATTTGGCGGCACCGAAACCGAGGTCGCCCTTGCAGAGGGCCAGACGGTGGTAGGGGAGGCCAAGCTTTTCCAAAAGCATTTCGCCAAAGCGGGTGAGTTCTTCGTGGTCTTCGTAGCTACGTTCCGGGTGGGCGAAGTAGACCATTTCCACCTTGTTGAACTGGTGCAGACGGAGGAGACCGCGGGTGTCCTTGCCGTAGGAGCCGGCTTCGCGGCGGAAGCAGGCGGAGTAGGCGCAGATGCGCTTCGGGAGTTCGGATTCCGGAATCACTTCGCCGGCGTAAAGGTTGGTCAGAGGCACTTCTGCGGTCGGGATGAGGAACAGGTCGTCGTCCTTGTCGCAGCGGTACATGTCTTCTTCGAACTTCGGGAGCTGGCCGGTGCCACGCATGGTATTGCGGGTCACGAGGTACGGCGGCGTGAATTCTTCGAAGCCGTTCTTCATGTGTTCGTCGAGGAAGAACTGGATGAGGGCGCGTTCCAGGCGGGAACCCCAGCCGCGGTAGACCGGGAAGCCGGAACCGGAAATCTTGGCGCCACGTTCAAAGTCAAAGATGCCGAGGCGTTCGCCGAGGGTCTTGTGGTCCACGCGGGCGAAGTCATCGTTCTTGGTGTAGTAGTCGGCAGGAATCGGGCCGTCCTTCTCCACCACGTTGTCCGAGCTGTCCTTGCCTTCCGGGGAACGCGGGGCAATGTTCGGCACGTGCATGAGCATTTCGGTCTGCTTGTAGTCGAGGTCCTTGAGCTTTTTGTCGAGTTCGTCGATCTTGTCGCCGAGGGCGCGCATGGCGGCAACGGCCTCGTCGGCGTTCTCGCCCTTCTTCTTGAGGTCGCCGATGCGCTTGGATTCGGCGTTGCGTTCGCTCTTGAGGCGTTCCACTTCGGTGAGGAGCGGGCGGCGTTCGTTATCGATGGCGAGGACGTCCTTCAGGCTCACGGTCGTGTACTTCTTTTCGGTTTCAGCAATGTAGTATTCCGGATTTTCGCGGATTTTCTTGATGTCAAGCATTTTATGCCTCGGATGATAAAAATTTTACGCGGAGAATATAGAAAAAAAGCCGCGGGCCGAGTCAGCGTCAGACCCGCACAATCTCGTCGCAGAGGGTGCAGATGGCGGTTCGGTGGGTAATGAAGATCATCGTCTTCTCGGGGTAGGCGGCGAAAAGGCGGGTGTACAGTTCTCGCTCGGTTTCCTCGTCGAGCGAAGCGCTGATTTCGTCGAGCAACAGGATGCTGCCCGAACGCAGGAGCCCGCGTGCGATGGCGATACGCTGTGCCTGGCCCTCGCTGAGCCCGCCTCCGCGTTCCCCGAGTTCGGAATCAAGGCCATCGGGGAGTTCGAACACAAAATCCGCACAGGCGGTATGCAGTACGGCCTTCAGCTCGTCGTCGGTAGCATTGGGCCTTGCAAGCAGCAGGTTGTACCGGATGGAGCCGCTCATGAGCGTGTTGCCCTGCGGAACGTATACGAAGTTCGCGCGCGTGGATTTGCCTGCCTGAATGCTCGTAGCTGGTTTGTCGCCCGAGTAAGACTGCGCTTCATAAACCGAGACATTCCCGAGAGTGGGCTCGACAAACCCGAGCATGAGCCGGAAAAGCGTTGTCTTTCCTGCGCCGGTTTCACCCAGGAGCGCCGTCTTTGTTCCCGGCTTAAAGTCGTGCGAAAAGTGCTCGATTATCTCGCGGTCGCCCTTTGCGTACCTGAACGTGACATCGTCGAACCGAATGCCCGCGCTATTCAAAATTTGATTATCCGTCCGGGGTTCATTACTTTCATCTGTCTGCAGTTCCTCAAGGCGGTCGATACTTGCTGTGGAGTGTATGACCTGCGGGGTCATGTTCAGGAGCGAAAGAATTGGCTGCTGGATTTGACCTACGAGTTGCAGGAACGATGTCATCACGCCAAAAGTGATGGTTCCGTGATAGAGCCCGAGGCCGCCCCAGATGAATGCGGCGAGGTAGCCGAACCCGAAGGCGATACCCAGCATGAACCTCGTGATGACGGAAAAACGCGTGCGTCGCAGTACGTTGCCCCGGAGTTCCTGCTGCATGGAATCGAGACGGTCGGCAACCCACTGTTCGCTCCCGAGGGAACGCAGGACCGCGTTGTATTCGACGCCTTCCTGCACGTGCATCTGTATCTGGCTTTCCTTTTCGCGGATGTCGAGGGTCATGCGCTTGAGTTTGCGTGCGACGAACTTGCCGAGGATGATGGCGAGCGGGGTGAAGATGACAAGTGCCCAGGCGAGCCAGGCGTCGAAGAAACGCATGAGGAGGAATGCACCCAGCAGCTGGATGCCTGTCACGACCATCTGCGGGACTGTTTCTGCGATTACGCCTGAAACAGAATCGATGTCCTTGGACAGGCGCGAGGTGATATCGCCGGAGTGGAGCTCATTCTCGTCGAAAAGCCTTCTGGAAAAGAGTTTCGAGAACAGGCTGAGACGCAGTTCGTTCGACTTGCAGGTCGATGCTACTGTCGTCATGTAGAAGTAAACCTGGCGGAGCAATATGCGGCCGAGTACCGTGAGCGCAAGCAGGATAATCATCTGCACGATATCATCCTTGCTGCCCGTATGGATGGTCTCGTCGATAAACCGCTTGGAGAGCCATACCATCAGGAGTCCGAGCCCGACCTGAGCGGTCCCGAACAGGATACGCACCGAACTATTCAGGCGCGTCCCTCGCGTATTCTGCCATAGCCAGGCTACGTACTTCATTCTACGACGCCGACCTTCTTCCATTCGCCGACGATGGAATTCACGTCGGCAATAGCCTGTTCGCGTGCCACGTCGTATTCTTCACAGAGGGCGTCGGTGAGGGAATCTACGGAAAAGTCTCCCTGTTCGCCGGCCTTTTTCCAGAGGAATGCCGCCGTCTCGTTGAGGCACAGGAGACGCCCGAAGTCGAGTGCCCCGATGCCTTCTCCCATGATGACCTGTTCGCCGCACACGTCGCGCAGCACGAATCCTTCTTTCAGTTTCATAAGCTTTTTACCTTGCGGATAATGCGATATACCAATAGTAGCCATTTTCTGATGGGCTTGAGCCTGCCCCAGAGCCTGGCGCGGCGACGAGCCGACGCAGAAACGAGCGAGCGCCTCTTTCCGCCGGCGCTCACTACGTAGGTGGCTGCTGCCTTGATGTCTTGCCGGCTGCAGTGCTCGACTCCGTAGAGATTCCCGTCGCCCATGAGCGTAACGTGCTCGCCGTCTATTTTAACAATGCGGTGGATGACATAGCGGCAGTTTTCCACGTAGGCGAGGACGACGTCTCCGACCTGTATGGCAAGCGGCTTTTCGAGAATGACGCTTTCACGCCCGCCGACGATAAACGGGAGCATGCTCCTGCCGTTGACGGGGAAGGTGACCGATATTCCTTCGCTCACGAGCCGGATGGCCTCGGAAAGAATTGCGCTATCGCTTGCCAAAGCCTGTTCCATGCTAAGAAACCTTTATGGCGTTATGGCATGTCCTTGCAGCATCACCATCGGGCAGGCACTGCAGGTGCCATACACGGGCATCGCGTGCAATCGCATTTTCGGTATTGTGTAGCCCGTCGGCAATTTTACGGTCCCAGCGCTTGCCGGATATGCTCGTGAGGATAGCCGGCAAGCGCTGGGACCCCACGCAACGCCCGAATCTTGTTGAACGGAGCCTGTTCCAGGAGCACGATGCCACCCAGGGGGTACGATTCGTTCTTGTAGCACGGGGTCTTGCCGCTCCATGGGGAACCATAGACGCGGATGCCTTCGGGGAGCACGCGCACCACCGGGTTGTCGTCGTTCAGGAGCGAAGTATCGGCGATATTTTCAAGCCAGAGCCTTGCGTGGGTGCTCTTGCCAGTCCCGCTCTTGCCAAGGAACATGTATCCGTGGCCCCCGTGCACGACTACTGCCGAATGGAAAAGTGCCGTACCGAGGGGGGCGGTTGCGAGGGCGAACAGGACCATCAGGGCGTTGTTGACGCAGTAACGGGAAGCATAGTCCGTTATGTATACGGTAGCACTCTTGTAGCCGTTCTCGCAGACAAGTGTACCGGAAAGCCTGTGGGCGAGCCTGAACTCGAAAACGTTCTTGCCGTCTGGCGTGTGTCCGCAAATTATCTGCTGGCCTTCTTCGTCCTGCCTGGTTTCCTCGGCGTATTCAATCATCGAACCTGTCTGTACGATGCGCAGAGTAAAGACGGTAGGCGAGGGGTCGCTTGCCGTAATGGCGAACGGGGCGTAATTCTCAAGCCCACCTCCGATATCGAGGTCCGTTTCGAGCGTAAACACGTGCCCTGCGACTTTGTACGAGCGTGCGGTCATTCTTGCGGTGTCCTTTTTTATACAATATAAAAATAAAACTACATTTACAACATGGTAAAGATCTTACGGAAAATTGCTCCGTCGATGTTCATTGCGGTTAGCGCCCTGCTTGTGGCTATGTGTGTGTTGGCCGGCTGTTACAGCTTTACAGCGAGTACGCTCCCGAGCCACATCAAGACTGTACAGATTCACGATGTCGATGACAAGACGCTCGATCCGGTGCTTGCAAACAGTATCCACACGGCTGTTGTCGAAATGTTCAAGAAGAACGCGGGTGGCGTACGCCTAGTGAACGAGGAAGCAAATGCCGACTTCGAGATAACGCTGCTCAGCTACACGAACAAGCCCGAGAACTACAACAGCAACAGTGACGTGGAAACCTACCGCGTATCCATCCGCGTGAGCGTGAAGTTCTACGATAACGTGAAGGAACGCATCATCTACGAGAACAAGTCGCTTTCTGCAGAAGGTGTGTACGACGTGCAGAAGAATGAGGCCGAGGACCGCCATGGCCAGGCCCGCGCTATCGAGAAACTGCAGGATCTTATTATCGCGAACGCCCTCGCTAAATGGTAGTCGCTAGATAAAATCCGAGACGTGAACGGTCTTTTCGTTCAGCAGGGCCTCGGTGAGTGTCGAACCTACGTAAGTCAATTTAAGCGAGAAGAACGGTTCTCCACGTTCGAGCAGGGCGAGGAATATCAGATCGCCGTCCCAGTGGGGGAGTTTGATCACGTCTTCCTTGGGAACCCATTCGAGAGTCCCCTCGTCGCAATCCTTTAGAGTCCCCGTGAATTCGGTCGCCGTAAACAGGTGCATGAACTCTGTCTCCTGCATGCCGTCGCTGATAAACGTCACGATTCCGCGGTATTGGGGGCGTACAAGCGTGAGACCGGTCTCCTCGAGCGTTTCACGGCGGATGCAGTCCTCTGGAGATTCCTTCTCCTCGAACTTTCCACCGATACCAATCCATTTGTCCTTGTTGATGTCGTTCTTCTTCTTGACACGGTGGAGCAGCAGGTACTTGCCGTCTTGCTCGATGTAGCAGAGGGTCGTGTTTATCATTCTTGTTCTTCGGCTGTTTCTTCAATGTAGGGAATCAGGCGCACTCCGCTCGAATTCCAGTGCTTGAACTGTTCGCCCTGCGGGAGCTTCGTTCCATACCCCTTGGCCTTGATGCGCTTCTCGTCGATTCCTTTCTCAACCAGGTAGTCGGCGATGGCCTGGGCCTGCTTCTCGGAGACTTCCTGCCCGCTGGGGGAACTGCACTGGATTTCGAGGATAAAGATGTTCTTGCGCATGAGGTAGATGACGTCGTTTAGCGACGTGTAGCTCGAATTCAGCAGGACATCGGAATTATTCTTGAACTTGATACGCGTAGCAAGCGAGTTCAGGTTGTTCCTGGGTTTCAGAGGACAGCCGTTGTTACCGACAAGGACGTTCTGGAATGTTCCCGGGCACTTGTCGAGATAGTCTAGAATTCCGTCACCGTCGGTGTCTATGGGGCACCCGAGAGAGTCGACAGGAGCACGTGCGGGAGTGTTCGGGCACTTGTCCGTTGCATCGGGAATGCTGTCGTGGTCGTGGTCAGACGGGCATCCGTTCTGGTCTACCGGGAATCCGACAGGCGTGTCGTGGCACTCGTCCTTGCTGTCGGGAACACCATCGTGGTCATTGTCGGCAGGGCAACCGTCGTCGTCGACAATTTCGCCCTCATGGCTGTTGGGGCACATGTCGATTTCGTCGGGGACGCCGTCCTTGTCGAAATCGAGCGGGCAGCCGTGTATGTCGACGGGGTATCCGCGTGGGGTCTCGGGGCACGAGTCGCGTTCGTTCAGGACGCCATCGTGGTCGTCGTCGAGGGGGCAGCCGAATTCGTCGACTTTGTCGCGCGAAAGGGAGTTGGGGCACCTGTCGCGGTTGTCGTCTACGCCGTCGTTGTCGCTATCGCGTATGCAGCCCACACTGTCGACGGCCGTCCCAACCGGTGTGTTCGGGCAAATATCGATGTAGTCGGGGACGCTGTCGTTGTCGGAATCGATAGGGCAGCCACGGTAGTCGACGCCGACTCCGCGCGGGGTTCCCGGGCAGTCGTCAAAGAAGTTCATGACTCCGTCGAGGTCAAGGTCGACAGGGCAACCCCTGGTGTTGACTGCGACCCCGAGTTCGGTGTTGGGGCACAGGTCCTCGCGGTCAATGACGCCGTCGTTGTCGCTGTCCTTGTGGCTGAAATCAATTGTTTTCGTAATGGCGAGGACCATCGAGAATTCTGGCGTGCCACGGATATTGTATTCGAGGCTGCGGCCATCGTGCCTGCGGTGGACCTCGATGCTGTTACCCAGATTCATGTCGCGTACGAAGTCGAAACCGACATCCATGCCGAGCATCAGGTTGAGCATGTTGGGCAGGTGGATCTTTACCGCGGGCGTTACGCGGAATACATCGTTCATGATGGAACGGGCAAACTTGTCGCGGAACAGTTGCGTTTCTGCAGTCACCTCGATGACACCCGATACAATCTTCTTGGGGAACAGCTCGAAGCCCGAACCCCACAGCAAGGAATGGTTATCGGAGTTCGTTACATGCAGGTAGCCCATGTACGAGTTCCAGTAGAGGATGTCGTTGATGTTGACCGAGAGGAGACCTTCGAAGAGGAGCGCCCACTTGCCCGCCGTAAAGGCGTAGGAATCCTCGTCCTCGTAGATATACCACTGGTGCCTGGGGCGGAAACCGATTCCCTTGGCACCTGTAGGAGCGGCCGCCTCGATAAGGAAACCGACGTTCACCGGTGTAGTGGGAATGGGGTAGGAATACTTGAGGTAGGCCAGGAAGTCTCCGATGCCGAAGCCGTCGAGGTCGGTCCCCTCGATTTCGCCCTCGTAGTAGAGTGGCAAGCTTGCGCCGAATTCAAAGTTGTCTGTAACGCCGAAGGCGAACGAGATAGCGCCTCCCGAGGAGGGGGTGTTCTTGTCCAGTTCGTATATGGAGTCTGTTCCGGCCGGCGAATAGCCGTTCATGGCGAGCGCGTGGCCGTCGTTTATCGTCTCGTAGCTGCCCGAAATAAACAGAAAGCCCTGCTCGAGCGTGTTCGCCGTCGGAACGCGCACGCCTTCCAAGTTCCTGCCGATGCCTATCTGGGCATGGAGGATTGAGGCTAAAATAAGCAGTGTAGAGAGGATTTTTTTCATAATCCGCCTAAAAATTTAATTTTTTTTTGATTTTCCTATTTCCATTTTAAAGATTATGTATATATTTGCCTCCGTGAGTCTCGTGTCAAAACAGAATCAGGATTTACCTTCCTGGCATAGGAAAGCGCAGAAGGCGTACCACGTAAACCGCGTGATTATCCTTCTTCAGATGGTCGCAGCCCTGGTCATGTGCGGTGTAATCCTGTATGGCATGGCGCGGGTGTTATAGAGAATTAAGAGGTATTATGTTACAATTCGCCTATCATTGCGGTCGCCGCCCCAAGAATGATGGTTTTGATGCCCCGATGCCCTTCTCTAACGAAGAGGAAGAAGAGGAAATCGAAGAAGAGGAAGAAGTGGACGAAGAAGTGGACTTCGACCAGCCTTCCTTTAAGCGCGACCAGATCTGGTCGGACTACGCCGAAGACCTGGACTACGACCAGTGATCCGCTGGTTTAGGCTTGCGGGCATATCAATTGCCCTCTTGGCTACATCCGTGCTGCTGGCCTGTGCTCCAAAGCAGGCTGCATCCGGTATTGCCGATGTGCAGGTGGCTGAGCCGCCTGTGAGCGATACGGTTTCCTTTGCGGAATGGTCCCTCCGGTTCAAGGTCTCCGATTCGCTATCCATCCGCCCGTCGTGGGAAAACTACCAGTATGCATTGCAGGCGATGGACAACCAGGAATGGAACGCCGCTAGGCGCTACCTCCAGAGGTCGCTGCGCAATCTCGTTACCGAACATTTTGATTCTACCTACGCAAACGTGAGCCCGAAGGAGGATTCCCTCTACAGGCTCAAGATGTCTGTCCTTATTATACGCGCGTTCGACGAAGTCTACCCCAACGAGGTGATTAATCCCGACGAGGGCCCGCTGGACGGTATATACCAGGATGAGAGCGTGCTCGCCGACAGCGCGGCGCTGACGAGCATCGAGGACCAGCTCGATTCCATGGATGTTGCCGATTTCACCCTGCCTGTGAAGTTCAACGAGCGCGTGATGCAGGAAATATTCTACCTCACCACCAAGGCGAAGAGCTTTACCGAGGGCTCCCTCAGTCGCAAGACGGCCTATGACTCGATGGTTTATGCGAAGCTCGCCGAGCACAACATGCCGCGCGACCTTATCTTTCTTTCGCTGGTGGAATCCGGCTTCAAGGTGAAGGCCTACAGCCGTGCGAAGGCTTCGGGCCTGTGGCAGTTTATCCCGGAGACCGGCAAGCGCTATGGCCTGAGCGTCGACTACTGGGTGGACATGCGCCGTAACCCGGAACTGGCTACCGAGGCTGCCCTCAATTACCTTTCGTACCTGTATAGCGAGTTTGGCGACTGGCTCCTCGCGATGGCCGCCTATAACTGCGGTGAAGGCCGAATCCGTCGCGAAATCCGTGAATGGAAGGCCGACCCGACCCACGACACGACTCTTCCCGTATCTTACTGGGACCTGGAACTCCCGAAAGAGACCATGCACTACGTGCCGCGTATCCTTGCGGCAATGGTCATCGGACATTACCCCGACCAGTACGACATGAACGTGAAGCAGACTTTCCGCCCTCAATTCGATACGGTCACCGTGTTCGACTCGTTCCCGCTCGAAGAGGTTGCGAAACTCCTGAAGGTCCCCGAGGATACCCTCCGTACCCTGAACATGGAACTCGTGATGTGGTGTACGCCCCCAAATACGGATTCATACCTGCTCAGGCTTCCTGTCGGAACCCGTTCGGCATTTGTCGAGGGCTATGACAGGATGCAGAAGAACAACTTCTCGAGCTGGCACCACCACAAGGTCAAGAAAGGCGAGAACCTCGGTGCCATTGCCCGCCAGTACGGTATCACGGTCACGGAACTCCGCCAGGCGAATGACCTGAAGAACGATAAACTGCGCCAGGGCAAGACCCTGCTTATTCCGATCAAGGTCACGCCGCGCAAGTCCTCGGGCAAGAAGCCCATGAAGGTCCGCACCTACGTGGTGGAACTTGGTGATAACCTCGCGTCTGTTGCCCGCCAGTTCGGTGTTTCGCAGGAATCCTTGCGCCTATGGAATTCCCTCGATGCCGCAGCGGTCATCAAGCGCGGCGATACGCTGTACGTCTCGAAACCCGAAATGCGCCCCTCGGGAGAATCCAGGAAGATTGAACTCAAGAAGGGCGAACGCTACGTGGTAGGCGAGGGCGATACCTACGCCAATATAGCCCAGGCACTGGAAATCCCGGTTGCACTCCTGATGCAGGCGAATGGAGGATTCGTGAAGCGCCTTTCTATTGGCGATTCGCTGGTCGTGCCTGCCTACACACCGCCCAAGAAGCCGAAATATGTAGCTGCAGACAAGAATGCCGCGGGCAAGGGTGCAAATGCCAAGAAGGCCGACGCCAAGAAAGACGACAAGAAGCCTGTGCTCAAGGGCAATACCTACGTGGTGGAATCGGGCGACAACTTGTACTACATCTCGAAGAAGTTCTCCTGCACGGTCGAAGACCTGATGAAGTGGAACAACCTCTCCAACGCGAATATCCATCCGGGCGATACGCTCGTTGTGCGTGGCGGAGCGACGAAGGCCACTGCGGGTACCGCCAGTACGGCCAAGTCGGGCGAGTTTATCACCTACACGGTGAAGCAGGGCGATTCCCTGTTCGATATCGCCAAGAGCTACAAGACGACAATCGACAGCATCGTCAAGTGGAACAACCTGGCCGATACCAAGATAAAGGCCGGCGACAAGCTGAAGATCAAGAAACCCTAAAAAAAGTAAAGGCGACCTTAAGGCCGCCTTTTTGCATTAGAACTAGGCTCTAGAACAGGTCTATCGTGAAGTTCACGTAGGGCTGCAGGAAGGCATCGAAATCGAGCATGAATTCATCGCCATCCTTGTTGTCCGAAATGGGCTGTTCGTAGTAGGTGTGGAAGTATTCATGCGTATTGCGGATACCGCCGGCAATGGTCAGCGCATGGAACGCAATCCGCAGGCCTGCGCCGTAGGTGTAGCCCCAGATGGCGGGGGCAAGGTACTTGGAATCGTTCTGGAAGAACGTCTTGCCCGTGATGCCGCCGGCAAAGCCGTAGAGCTTGCACATGAACTGGTAATTATAGCTGGTGAACAGCGGGACGCCGAAATCTACGCCAATCTGGGCAAGCGCAATGTGAATCTTGTGATGGCCCTTGACATCTTCCTTTTCGACGGGTACGTTCCATCCGTCGTACTCGATTTCCATCTCTTCCTGTAGCCTGTAGCCTTCCTTGAGGTTCCTGTCCTGGTAGTCCACGCCCAGGAACTGATAGGCGAGTATGGCGTAGATACCGACATAGTTGTTGAAGGGGAGGATGCCCGTACCACCGAAGGTGTACGTATTGCTCACGTCGATGTCGTACTTGCGGTTGTTAACCTTGTAGGACCAGTTTACGTTGCCCATCTTGATGTTCGTGAACTCGACATAGGGGCCGATGGCGAAGCGCTCCTCGTACTCGTCGGTGTCGCTCTTTTGGGAAGCGGCCATGGAATTGTCGATGAAGACGGTGTCAGCCTGGGAAAAGGCGCAGGCGGCAAGGACAAAAGCAAATATTTTTTTACTCATAGTGGTAAATTTAATTTTTTTGAAAAAAAATTGTTTTCATGTGGATAAACTTGGGAAAAAAAGTGTAGTTTTAGTGGCAGAAGAACAAAAATCACCCTTTGGAGTAAAAAAATGAAGAAAACACTTCTCGGAATTTGTGGCCTCGGTCTCGCCTTATCCCTAGTCGCCTGTGGCGATGATGTCAATTTTAAGGATCCTGCCTCCGTGCAGAAGTTCCTTGCCAAGAGCGATCCGCAGGGAGTTCGCAAGGCTCTCGAAACCAAGCATATTGCTCTTAACGCCAATAACTTCATTAACTATGCCTTCAACAGCGATACCCTCATGATGACCGTGTTCCTGAAGGCCGCTTTCGAAATTGATGCCGCTGCCGATAATGGCAACAACGCTGTCGCCATTGCCGCGAACAAGGGTAACGTGATGGTGCTGAACTACCTCTTCGACCATGGTGCCAAGGCCAACGTCAAGAACAGCCTCGGCGAACCCGTTCTCGACAACGCCGTGATGATGGGCAATACCGACGTGGTGAAGATTCTCATCGACCAGCTCAAGAAGGAAGGCGCTGATCCGGCTTCTCTCGGTACAGGCGTGCTTATCGCTGCCAAGACGGGCAAGGTTGACATGCTCCAGGTTCTCGCCGACGCCGGCGCTCCGCTCGACAACCGCGGCCCGGACGGTTACCTCCCGATTCACTGGACGGTCAAGTCTGGCAACTACGACGCCATGATGTTCCTCATCGAGAAGGGTGTCGACGTGAATGCCAAGTGCGGCCAGGGCTACTCCGTGCTCGACTGGGCCACCAACGAAGGCTACACCCGCCTGATCAAGGCCCTGAAGAAGGCTGGCGCCAAGAACACTCCGCAGTACTTCAAGGATTCCAAGAAGTAAGCCGTAATTATTGCATTTTTTCACAAGGAACCGTGGTCTAATGGCCACGGTTCTTTGTATTTTTCGCTTATGAAATTTTCCTTCACGAACTTACTTTTATGTGTAGGGCTTTCTGCAGTCCTGTGCAGTGCGCAGGAAACTGTCGAAAGCGTCCGACGTCAGATCAAAGCGGTAGAGGCCGAGACCAGCCGAGAAAAGAGCATGCATGATGCGGAAAAGAAACGTCATGCGGAATTTGTCGAGGTCGGCCGCAAGAAGGTGCAGGCCCTCGCTTCGCAGAACAAGACACTCAAGGCCGAAATCGATTCCCTCAAGGCGGAACTTTCGCACATTTCCGAAGTGCGCCAGAAGACGATGGGCACAGTGCGCTGGTACGAAAGCCGCAAGGTAAAGTACAACGAGTCCTTCGCGAAGGTCATCGATTCGCTGGTGCCTGTTTTCGAGTCGGACTTCCCTTACCGGAACGAGGAAACCGTAAAGAGCGTAAAGGAGATTGCCGACCAGCTCCACAAGGGCGTCATCGAGGCTGACGATGCCCTGAACCGCACGCTCGAAGTCTTTTATGACCGCATAAGGCTTGGTTATACGACCGAGGTGTGGAAGGGATTTTTGCAGGTGGATGCGCGCAGCGTGCCTGGAACATACCTGCGTTACGGTGCTGTGGCCTCGATATTCGTGAGCAACGACGGCAACGACGTGCTCTGGCTTGCCCGTACCGCCGATGGCGGATACACCTGGAAGAATGTGTCCGATGACCTCGCGATGCGTACGGTACTGAAGGACGTGATGAAGGTTGCCGAAGGGAAAACGGCGCCGAGACTCGTGACCATTCCGGTCGCCTTCCCGAAGGAGGCCGAATAATGAAGCGTGAAATGTGGAATATGAAACGGGTTCTTCCGTCCTTTGCCTTGATTGCCTCTCTTGCCTTATTCGCTCCCGCAGTCCATGCGCAGCAGGCTTCCGACATCGATGCGGTGAAGAAGCGCGCCGAACTCAATAGCGCGAAGGCCGACCTGGAAGAGGCCCGCAAAAAACGTGACATGGCGGTAGCCGCCCGCTGGAAGGACCGCGAGACGGCGAACCAGGAACGCGAGATGTTCAACGAGAAGTACCAGGAGAGCAAGGAAAAGGTCGATGCGTTGATGTCGGAACGTGCCCGCCTGTTCGAGGATGTGCGCGTTGCCCGCGAAGACCTGGCACAGGTGAAACTCCAGGCCGAAAAGGCTCGTGCTGAGTACTTGTCCCTTGCTGCTGGCCCCGAGCGCCTCGAGACGCTTGCAAAGTTCCAGGAACAGGGTGTACCGTTCAAGGTTGCTGAACGCGTAGAGATCCAGAACAAGGTGAAGAAGGAAATGTCGCTCTACCGCGACGACCCGCTGCGCATTGCGAAGGGCGTGCTCGATGCGGCGCGTGCCGAGATGGCGTTTACCCGTGAGTCGAATGTCGAGAAGGCCGACCTGATGTTCGGTTCTGCCGTTGCGCAGGGCGACCGCATGCGCCTGGGTGGCCTCTATGCCATGCAGATGGCGAGCACCGTCGATATCAACGGGCTCCACCCGGCGGCGTTGATGCTCCCTGTTGCAGGCGAAAAGAAGCGCGTGTACAGTTGGCAGGAAAACCTGACTCCCGAGACGAAGAAGAATATTGCGAAAGTATATGCGAACGTGAACGATTCCGCGTTCGTGATGGTGCCGGTGGACGTGCTCCTGAGTACGGAACTTTCGAGCGAACTGGCGAACCATACGGAAACCACCTGGAAGGACGACTTCAAGCAGTTCTTCAAGAATGGCGGTATCCTGATGTACCCGATTGCGACATTGTTCGGGCTCGGGCTCCTGATATTCCTCATCAAGTTCGTATGGATCATGGTGGCTAGTTTCGGCGGGCTTTCGGCGCGGCGCGCGCTGAAGGCACTCGAGAAGGGCGACGTGGAGACAGCGCGCGTACAGTCCGCAAAGTCCCACGGCAAGGTAGGGAAGGTGTTGCGGACTGTACTGGGTAAGGATTACCCGGGCCGCGCCCCTGCAGAAAAGGCCCTGGAAGAACTCTTCTCTGCCGAAGTCCCGAAGATTGAATCTGGCCTTACCTGGGTCTCCGTGTTTGCTTCTACCGCACCGCTCTTGGGCCTCCTGGGTACGGTGATGGGTATGATTGAACTCTTCGACGTCATCACGATGCACGGCACCAGCGACCCGAAACTCCTTGCGGGCGGCATTTCCATTGCCCTCGTGACTACGGAAGCGGGCCTTATGGTGGCTATCCCGCTGCAGCTGTTGCACACGTTCCTCGTGAACCGTTGCGATGCATTGCGCAGCCGTATGGAAAAGGCCGGGCTTGCCGTGCTCAATGCCCTCTGGATAAAGGAAAAGTAGCCCTTGATTACGGGCGTTGATCAGAATTCGCTTTTCGAAGCGGCCATGAACATCCTCCTCAGGGGAGGGTGGGTGCTTGCGCCTATCTTCTTGCTCGGGTGGTTTGGCTGGTTCCTGATGCTCGAACGCTACGGCTACTACTTCATGCTCAAGGGCCGGTCCGTTTCTGCATTCTGGAAGAACCTGCAGAGGAAGGGCGAGTCCGTTGCGTTCAATTCGCTCGGCAAGCGCCCCTACGGGTATTTCTATGCGCTGGCAAGTGACGTGCGGCAGTATCGCGGGCTGGGCCCCGTTGCTGTGCGCAATGCGATGGAGGCTACGCGCCACCGCATATCCGTGAACCTTTCCAAGTCGCTCAAGACCATTTCTACATGCGCCGCACTTGCGCCCATGATGGGCCTCTTGGGTACGGTCTCGGGCATGGTGCATACCTTCGAGACCATACAGCAGTTCGGCTTCGGGAACCCGGTGCTCCTTGCCGACGGCATCTCGGAAGCACTCCTGACGACGCAAGCGGGCTTGCTTGTGGCTTTTCCGCTGATGCTTGCCTACAACTACCTCTCCAGTTGCGTAGAGAAGGTTGAGGACAGCGCCTGGAGCGAGGCGTTGAAATACGAATCGTATGTTTTTGAAAATGGCGCGGCAGAACCGGCCGATTCCATCGCGGAGCGTTCCGCGGAGGAGGATAAATGAGTTTTATACGTAAAAGGACACGCGATGCGGGCGGAATAGATGTTTCGCCGATGCTCGACATGGTGTTCATCCTGCTCATCTTCTTTATCGTGACATCGACGTTCACGCGCGAGACGGGTGTGGACGTGACGAAGCCGAAGGCAAGTTCCGCGAAGGAACTCGCGAAGGAAAGCATATTGATAGGCGTGACGCGCCAGGGTACGATACACATCAACGAGACCCAGGTGAACCTTTCGACCTTGAATACGGTGTTACGCCAGATGATGGCGGAAGCTCCAGATAGGCCCGTGATTATCGTGAGCGACCGCGATGCCCCCAATGGCGTGGTGGTCGATATCCTTGACGAATGCAACCTGGCAAAAGTCCGCAAGGTTTCCATTTCCGCAAATAAAGAGGAGTAGTGCTCGATTTTCTCGCTAAATATTTCCGGTTCCCGGCGGCATTCGTGCTCTCGTTTATCGTGAGCGCGGTGTTCTTCCTTGCGATTCCGGTGCTGAACGCCCTACTTTTCGACAAGGGCGTAAAGACGGAAAAGGAACTCGATACCGTAACGGAAGTAGAAGTACTCGTGAGCGAGAAGAAGCCCGAGGTAAAGCAGAAGGTGATTCGCACCATCGTGAACCCGAACCCGTTCAAGATTACCTCGAATATGGGTGTATCCCGTAGCCAGAATTTCCAGATGGACCTTTCGCTTGCTCGCGGTGCGGCAGGCGATGGCGTTGCCGTAGGTACGGGCTCGATGGAGAACGTGGTTTACGAAGCGGGCGAGGTGGACGAACAGGCACAGGTTCTTAAGGAAGTCCAGCCGACATTCCCCGCACGAGCTAAGAAACTCGGTGTTTCGGGCTACGTGAAGGTAATGATCGTTATCGACGTATATGGCGACGTGGCGCAGGCAAGCGTAATGAGCCTCGACCCTCCGGGCTACGGTTTCGAGAACGAGGCCCTGAAGGCTGTAAGGCAGTGGAAGTTCAGTCCCGCGCACTTGGGCGGATATCCCGTGGCACAGAAGGCCACAAAGGAGTTCCGCTTTGTTAAGTAGGTTTCTGTGTTTGTTGTTGCTTGCCGTGCCGATTTTCGCGGCGGAGGATTATTTCTTCAAGGCGAATGAACTTTACGACCAAGGAAAGTTCAAGGAAGCGGTACCGCTTTACCGTGCGGCGATTGACGAGGGCCGTTACGAGCCCTTCGCGTGGTTTAATCTAGGCAATGCGCTGGTGCAGCTCGACCGCAAGCAGGTCGCGATGGTGGCCTACAGGCGCACCGTGGAACTCCTGCCGAATTTCGAGAAGGCTTGGATGCTGCTGGGCGACCTCTACTACCTCGCAGATTCTCCGGGCGATGCGATTGCGGCCTACAAGCGTGCCATTGAACTCGGGGTGGAATCTGACCACGTGCACTTCGCGCTTGCGGAATGTTACCTGAAGGGCCGAGACTGGACGCTTGCGCAGAAGAACTTCGAACGCGCCTTGCAGCTGAACCCTGACCGCATGGATGCCTGGTACGGGCTTGCCGAAGTCTACGAAAAACTGGGCGATTACGAATACGCCATCAAGACCTTGCAGAACGCACTCCAGATGACGGCTACCGCGGGTGCCGACGTCCACTTTACGCTCGCGTATTACTACCGCAGCATGGATTCCACGCGGCAGTCCCTGAACGAAATGGAGAACGGCCTGCTGATGGACCCGGAAAACGTTTCCGCCCGCCGTTACCTTGCGCAGATGTACGTGCAGAACAATTCCCCGTGGATGGCGATTTTTACGCTGGAAGAAGGCCTGCGGCACAACAAGGGCAAGGGCGACCTCAATTTGGATTTGGGGCAGATTTACTTTAACCAGAAGCGCTATGATGAAGCGTTCGAATGCTACATGAAGGCCTGGCTTGCAGGCAGTTCGCAGGGCCGCATCGGTGCCGAGAATGTGGGCCACGTGTTCTCCAACGCGGGCGATACCGAGAAGGCAGAAAGTCTGTACAAGCGAATCCGCGAGAAAAAGTAATCTATACGGCGCATATTTTTTATATTTCACAACACAAATCTACGGAGAAAATGGGAGCTTTTGTGAAGTACTTACTGACCATATCTTTTATTGTCCTTTCTTTTGTTGCCTGTAGCGATACGTCTTCGCACGAAGAAGAACTTAATCGGCCTACAACTACGGTGATGAAATCCATTACGGATTCCAGGGATGGCCGAACCTATACCACAACGCAGATAGGGACGCAGGTGTGGCTTGCAGAGAATCTGCAATACAAAGCGGAACCCAGCTGGTGCTACGACGACGATACTACAAATTGTGAAATTCTTGGCCGTCTGTATGATTCCGGAACAGAGAATCTCTGCCCGGAAAAATTTCATATTCCGTCCGAACGGGAATGGCAAGACCTGATAGACTATGTCGCCGCAGTGGAGCCCGACATCCCGCCAGCCAAGAGCCTGCAGGGATATGGACAGACATGGTACGTATCCGGAAATAATGCTTTTTCCTTTGGCATTCCGGGAGCCGGTTACCGTTCTGTAGATGGTTCTTATCGTGATAAAATGCTAAACGCGTACCTTGCAACATCGAAAGCAGGCTGCTATCAGGCATTTATCTCAAACTACCATCTGAACTTCCTGTGTGATGATTCGATTGCAGGGGCTTCGGTGCGTTGCCTAAAGGATTCGACAAATGCAGAAGATGTGTTGCCGGTGTGTCTCCCGCAGAACCGTTACGAAATCGTCCACAAGGGAAACGGGTTCTATACTTGCGATGAACACGGCTGGCGTCCGTCGAACTATGCGGAATACAATGCCTATGGAAACGAATGCGTTGAAGGTAAAATCATAAAGGGTAATTTTACGGAGAATTACTACTTTGTTCGCTTCATCTGCGATAATGGCCGTTGGCGCGAAGCGACGGAAATAGAGCGGAATACAATCGGCAAGGATTGTTCGAAGGCTACGAATGAAATTATTGAAGGCCCTGTAGAATTCTACAAGCACTACATTTGTTCCGATTCAGGGTGGAGAGTCACGAACATGTGGGATTTCAAGAGAGAGGACTACCTCAATCCTGCAATCGGGTACGGCACCATGACGGATTCCCGTGACCAGAAAACGTACCGGACAGTGACGATAGGGGCCCAGGTATGGATGGCAGAGAACTTGAATTATGCCGACAGCGTGAAGACGCCGAACCTGAAGGGGAATAGCTGGTGCTATATGGACAATCCGGAGAACTGCGAAAAGGCCGGTCGCTACTACTCCTTCTTGGCAGCAATGGACCTAGACGAATCCTTTGCTGGCGATACTCTCGAAATGCCGTTGGATACGACCGCTAACGGCATTTGCCCCGATGGCTGGCATGTTCCGTCTGTATCGGATTGGGGAACTCTTCTTTTGTATATACTCGAAAGATACGGTCAGGAGTCAGCCTTTGCTGTTTCTGGATTGGAGGGCTCTCCGGTTAGTGATCTTTATGCCTATGCTTATGCGTTTAAATCCGTTGTGGCATGGGAATTCGACAACTGGCGCGTGGCGAAAAACGCATCGGGTTTTTCCACGCTTCCAATGGGCCGCAGGGATCCAGACGGAAGCTTTGTGGATACACAAGACCATTATAATATCTGGCTTTCGTCGCAGAAGCATGTTCAGACGTATATTGCGGGAGCGCCTGCAGGGGAAGATATTGCGAGTTCAAACTATTATCCTGTTATCGCCATATATAACTCGTTGTATCAGATTAGTCCGTTGCAGCAAGCAGATGCCCGCAAATATGGTTACCCCGTTCGTTGTATCAAGGATTAACTTTCTACATTTGTAGATATGGCTAAAAAGAAAAAAGTTTGGAAATCGAATAGCGGTGCCGCCGCCTTCCGTGGTAAGGAAGACCGTATCCGCGACACGCTCACGCAGATTATCAGCGGGCAGAGCCGCCTGTTGCACCGTCCGGATGAACTGTATGAATTTATCGCGCAGACTATCGACGATATCGAAGATTTCAAGGACGTGGGCCTGCAGCTCGAACTGCTCGCCTGGACGCTCCGTACCGACTTCCTTTCGTTCAAGGCCGACGATGAGGAACGCGACGACTGGGAGAGCCTCTTCTACGATGCGGGCACCTTCTTTGTGGAACTTGCGAGCCAGTACGAAGACAAGGAATATATTTCTGATTTGATTCACGACTTGGCGCTCCGCCATGTGGGTGGGGAAGGCCGTTCCGTGCTGTTCCTCTCGCTCAACGAGGTTCTGCCCGACGAGGCCGCAAAGAAACTTATTGATGAACTCATCGCGACGGTAACCGAAGTGGAACTCCAGAACCGCGAAGACATCATCGACGCCATTACCGACATGTCCGATGCCGTGGGCGATTGCGAACGCTACACGAAGGCCGCCCTCCTCAAGGATCCGGACAAGAGCAACGCGACGCTTATCGATATCGCGAACGAATACTTTGTCGCTGGCAACATTGAACTTGCCAAGCAGTGGCTCGGCGACGTGCGCGACCCCGGTGCCGAAGACGAAGAGGCTTATCTCGACCTCATGGCGGCCGTTGCCGACAAGGAAGGCCGCAAGTCCGATTGCCTCAAGATTGCGAACCTTTTGTACGAAAAGTTCCCGAAGGTCATCAACCTTGCACGCCTCTGCCAGCTTGTGGATGCCGCCAAAGCCGATTCCCTGTTGCAGGAACATTCCAGCTTCCGCAGCGGTGGCAACGTCGATACCGAATTCATGCAGTTGCTCCTCGGTATGAAGCGCTATGAGCTTCTCGGGAAGTATATCGACATGTACGAGAAGGATTTGCCCGCAGAAGATGCAGAAATCCTGAACGGAATTTCGGATGAACTAGAAAAGGCCGGCCAGAAAGAACTGGCCGACCACATTCGTGAGTGGACTGTCGAAGAACCCGAGGAAGCTCAGGCCTTCGACGACCGCGATAATTAACCCAAAGCCTTGATGATGGCGTCGCCCATGCCGGTCGTGCCGACCTTGGTGCAGCCTTCCTGGTAGATGTCGCCAGTGCGGAAGCCCTGGGCGATGACCTTTTCGCAAGCAGCTTCGATAGCCTTGGCCGCTTCTTCTTCCTTGAAGGTGTAGCGGAGCATCAATGCCACGGAGAGGATCTGGGCGAGCGGGTTAGCGATACCCTTGCCTGCGATGTCCGGAGCGGAACCACCGGCCGGTTCGTAGAGGCCGAAAGAACCTTCGGCGATAGAAGCGGACGGGAGGAGGCCCATGGAACCGGTGAGCATGGCGCATTCGTCGGTCAGGATGTCGCCGAAGAGGTTCGGGCAGAGGAGCACGTCGAATTCACGCGGGCGCTTCAGAAGCTGCATGGCGGCGTTATCCACATAGAGGTGTTCGAGAGTCAGTTCCGGGTAGTCCTTGATGACTTCGTTCACGACTTCGCGCCAGAGCACGCTCGTGGTGAGCACGTTGGCCTTGTCGATGGAGGCGACCTTCTTGTTGCGGAGCATGGCGGCGTCAAAGGCGAAGCGGGCAATGCGTTCGACTTCGTAGCGGCTGTACTTCATGGTGTCGAAACCGATTTCTTCCTTGGAGCCCGGAACGCCTTCGCGGCCCTTCGGCTGGCCAAAGTAAACGTCACCCGTCAGTTCGCGGACGGTGAGGATGTTGAAACCGTCACCGACGATGTCGGCGCGGAGCGGGCATGCGCCAGCGAGTTCCTTATAGACGCGGGCCGGGCGGAGGTTGCAGAAAAGCTTGAAGTGCTTGCGGAGCGGGAGGAGGGCACCGCGTTCCGGCTGCAGGTTCGGGGGGAGGTGTTCCCACTTCGGGCCGCCCACGGAACCGAAAAGAATACAGTCAGAAGCTTCGCCCAGCTTGAGGGTGCTTTCCGGCAGCGGGGAACCGCTTTCGTCATAGGCGGCACCACCGACGTTTGCCCATTCGGCGTTCACGTCGAAACCGAACTTCTTGGAAACGACGTCCAGCACGCGGACAGCTTCTTTCATGACTTCGGGGCCGATACCGTCGCCCGGAAGCACTGCAATCTTGTAATTCTTGCTCATTGTTAATCCTTGGTTTTGTATTTGAACGGCTCAAATTTAGTAAAATTATGGGTGAGGAGCGCTTTTTTGCGGGTTATGTATGCTTTATAGAGTTCTGGTTCTTTTGATTTTAGCGATTTTGGCAGGATGTGGCCAGCAGGCCGAGACGGTTTCCGTAAAAACCTATAGGGTGCTAGATTCCGCACAATTCAATAATTATTTCACTCCTTATGACACGAGTGATGATAAATATTCGCGCGCCATTGATTTTCTTAAACCAGATTATAGTCTGGACAGCACAAGTGGAAAATTATTGTACGACGTCTGTTTTTCGGACGTTGATAGCGTCTCGGTGAAACATCCTTGTTCCCTGGATTCAGCCTTACTGGTGAACCTTGCCAAGAAATTGAACTATAGCGATCCCCAAAAGGGAATAAGGGTCCGTTTGCAGTATGTCTACTATAATGCGTACGAAAATTCCTCTCCAAGTTTAGTCTTAAAGGATGGCCTCTTGATTTTTAAGGGTAATCCGTTCTATTCGCCTATATATCTTAATGACGACAGTACCTATCAGGCGCTGTGTCAGTCTTCTGATGGCTTAAAATGCGATGAATTGTTCGCTCGAGTTGTTGTTTCAAAGAAACTTTTCCCGGACAGCGTTCTTACTGCCGAAAAAATACCTTGGGTGGAAGAAAGATATAGTGTCTATGTCGATGAATCAATTTTTGCAGAACGCTTTGAAACAGATTACCTATTTAGTTCTATTTATTACAAGCGGATACACCCTTATGAAGGTGACGGTGTTATTCCGTTTGAAATGTGCTATAAAGACGGTTTGGCATACCCTTGCAATTTGTCTTCAACAGACTTTTCCCGCATTCAACGGGCTGTTGAAAAAGATGGCGACACATTGATTGCTTTATCCCACCAGAGCCATAGAATATGGACAATGGAATCGTTTGCCCTGGATGGAATGTCTGGCCTACATACTTGTAAATCTACTGCCGGGAAAACCTGTGATGAATTGTTTGCCCTTGTCCGCAGGAACAAAGAACATGAAGATGGCTTTCTGGGATGGTTGGCATTATACCGCTTTAAAATGACGGACTTATCTTTTACGCTAGAGCAGTTAGGCTATCTGGATAAAATTCCCATTGCCACTGTAGGGCTCCGCAAAAAGGACGGAACCCTTATCGCGGGAATACGTTAATATTTGAGTTTATCGTGCAATCCGCACTTGCCTTACGGTGCCGTTATTGACGGAGCGGAGCATCTTCTCGAATGCAAAAAAGGAACCTTGCGGTTCCTTTCTGCTTGTTTTGGCTTTGAAATTATTCGTCGGCAGCGGTGCTCTGGGGCTTAGCGCAGCGGTCCCTAGACCAGTTGGTTTGCTTGAAGCAGGCACTTCTGGTGTAACAACATCCCTCGGCGTTGTTAGTTGTTATTTCGCAATTGCAAGCGATTCCGTCTCCTTCCTTCTCTTCGTCGATAAGTTCACCGTTAGCGCAGACCACCATGAATCCACCTTTGTGATAACTTGTGTTGATGCAGGTCTGCAGGGTGTTGTGGCATTTGCCGAAGTAGGTTCCCAAGGCGTTGCACGATACGCGGCGCGTCTCGTTTGTAAGGTCAAACTCGAAAGGCCCCACTCGGTCATTAACGTCAGTGTGGGTATAGTCTTTCCAGTTGTATCCTGTAACGGTCTTCACGGCCATTTTTTCTTCGGGAATCAGGGCCTTCCATTTATTTTTCGTTTCGAAATCCCTGAACGGCGGGTAGTCGGGATCTTCATCCTTGAGAATTTGTTTGCAACGTTTCTCGTCGTAGCAGGGGTTTGGATTGGAGGGAGATCCCACCATTGGTTCACCCCAGCATGGATCACAATCAGAACATTGGTTTATGTCGCATTCGTAATCCATTATCTGTGGATCGGTGCCCTCTCTACAAGCGACGGGACATTTGTAATTGTCCTTGTCGAGCGGGTCGAACTTGTTATGGAGCCGTTCCCATTGCCCGTCGACGCACCTGTACATGACGGCATTGTTGTTGTTGTCGTTGTCGCACCTCAGTTCGCCGTTCAGGCACTCGCCGCAGATGGCCTTGTCGGTACGGCACGACTTGTTGCCGCATATGGAAACGGCCTTCTTGGCTTCGCCGGCGACGCACTCGTAGACGGTTCCCTTTTCTTCGTCATCGTTGGTGCAGGTGTGTTCGTAGTTCGTGCACGCGCCGCAACCGTTGTCGCGCGGGTCGCAGGATTTATCGCCACAGCTTTCGGTCACCTTCTTGCCCTTTTCGCAGCGGGTGACTGTTGCGTGGAATTTCTTGTCTTCGGTACAGGTCTGCACGTCGTTGATGCACTCGCCGCAGTCCGTGCCCTTTTCGTTACAAGATACCGTTCCGCACGAGCGGTTCACGAGAACGCCCTTTACGCATTCTTTGACGATGCCGATTCCTACGGGGCTATCGGAGCAGGTGCTCTTGTAGCTGTCGTCGCATTCGCTTTCGGCTGTGCTGATGGGGTTCGCGCATTTTTTGCTCACGGTATTGCATACGGAACCGACGTCGCAGATTTCTTCATTGCAGACGCAGACGCCGTCCTTTTCCTTGCCTCCGGAAGCTTCACAGAGCTTGACGAAGTTCTTGAGGTCTTCTTCCGAAGCGGATGAAGAACTGTTTTTGGTGCTTGAGGAACTCTTCTTGCCCGAAGAGGAGGAATTAGCCTTGCTCGACGAACTTGTCGTGCTGGTGTCTTCGACGGGGCGCCACTTGTTTTCATCGCAAAAATATTCTGCGTCCTGTTCCTTGGCATATACGGTATCGCCTTGGTTGTCCTCGCCGCAGGTTCCCAGTTCGTAAATTGAGTTTACTTCGGTGATGACCTTACGTCCGGAGGAATCGTCATCGCCGCAGGCCGTGAAAAGGAATGTTGCGCCGAGCAGAGCAACACCGGAAATAATGAAGGCTGATTTTTTCATGTCGGCTCCGTTTTTGCTGTGAGGCTGTTTAGTTTAGGCTCATTTCTCTTGCAAGTTCGATAAGCGTCTGTACGCCGAAGCCGGTGGCGCCGTATTCGGTGTACTTCCACTTCTTTGTCGTGAAGGCCGTGCCCGCGATGTCCCAGTGGGCCCAGGCGGTATTCTCGGGAACGAATTCCTGCAAGAAGAGCGCTGCGGCGATGGCGCCAGCGTCGCTGCCGGTGTTCTTGAGGTCGGCGAACTTGTCCTTGAGCGAGTCGGCGTATTCCTCTTCGAGCGGCATGCTCCAGAACTTTTCGCAGCAGGCCTCGCCGCAGTTGATGACCTTCAGGGCCAAATCGTCGTCGTTGCTGAAGAATCCGGTGATGGCATAGCCGAGGGCGCGAACCATGGCTCCGGTAAGCGTGGCGAGGTCTACTATGTGCGTTGCCCCGATTTCGCCCGCTTCGGCAAGTCCGTCGCTGAGCACGAGCCTGCCTTCGGCGTCGGTGTTGTCGACCATCACTGTCTTGCCGTTCTTGGCCTTGAAAATATCGCCCGGCAGTACGGACTTGTTGCCGATGGCATTTTCGGCGAGGCAGCAGACGGCGCTTACGTGCACGGGCAACTTGAGGGAGGCGATTGCCTGGATGGCGGCGAGTGCGGTAGCGGCTCCGCTCATGTCGCTAATCATTTCGGGCATGGACTTGGCCGGCTTGAGGCAGAGTCCGCCGGTGTCGAAGGTGAGTCCCTTGCCGACGATGACAAGGTGGTCCTTCGAAGTGCGCTTGGCGGGCTTGTAGTCGAGCGTAACCATGTAGGGCTCGCGGGAACTGCCCTTGCCGACGGTCACGTGACCCATGAAGCCTTCCTTTTCGAGCTGCTTCATGTTGCGCACCTTTATGGAAAGGCCCGGCGTGTACTTCGCGATGGTCTTAGCGTTTTCTACAAACTCGGCGGGGTAGAGGTCTGCTGCACTAGTGTTGATGAGGTTCTTGGCGAGTACAACAGCCTTGTTCTCGATGGCGACTTCTTCTGCGATTTTCTTGAAGGCGGCGGTGTGTTCACCGGCGACAATCTCGTAGGTCACCTGGAAATTCGGCTTCTGCTTGCTCTTGTAGGCGTCGAACTTGTATTCGGCGTAGTGGAGCCCGTGGAGGATAGCCTTGAACTGTTCGTCGGCGCAGTCGGCGAGCATCAGGCTCACGCTGCTAATCTGTTTTTTCATGGCACGGCAGGCGAGGCGGTAGGCTGCCATGCGCAGGTGGTCGAGGTTCGAGAGTCCGCGTTCCTTGGCGGCGTCTACGAACAAAGTTGGCCTGCCGTCAATTTCGAGGTATTCCAGGTCCTCGAAGGGGCCGTCATTCATGCTTTCGAGCACCGAATCGACCTGTTTTTCGCCCGCTTCGCTGAGCACGGCGGAAAATTGAACGGATTTCTTTACGAAAAAGAGGGCTGTTGTGCCTGCTTTTTCGCTTTCATTGGCGATAATATTTAATTTCATGGTCAGAAAGATAGAATTTTTTCTATAATAAATGAAGAAATCCTTCAGGGAGCGATTTATGAACAAGAAAGTAAAAGCCTTCGGGTTAGTTTTGGCAATGGCCGCCTTTGCGCTGGCCCAGGAACCTGCCGCACCGGCAGCTCAACCTGCAGAAAACGCTGCACCGGCGGTTGCCGCTGAAGCGCCTGCTGAACCTGCTGTAGCAGAAAATGCTGCACCTGAGGCGGCTGCCCCCGCAGAAACGGTTGAAGCAGAGCAAGCTCCGGTCGCCGAACCGGCTGCAGAACCCGCTCCGGCTGCCGAGCCCGTTGCAGAAACCGCAGAGCCAGTTGCCGAGCCCGAACAGTACGGCGACATGCCGGCTCCGATGGCTGTCCGTGGCGTCGATGCCTCGTCTGTGCCCTACAACGAGGAACCTATCGCCGAGCCGAAGGCTGTAAGGGGAAAGGAATCCTCCCGCGCTACGACCGAACCTGTGCCAATGCGCTTCACGTTCGGTGCACAGGCTTTCCTCGGAACGAATACCCTCTATGCAAACGACTGGGATTTCGACGAATCCTATAGCGGTATCGCCTGGAAGGCGGGTCTATTTGCGATTTTCCCGCTCAACGCATACATGATGGGCTTCAAGATCGGTGTCCTTTACGACCACAGCGATGCTAGCGCCACCTATATCTACAGTTCGGACTACACCAAGGAGATGAACGTCAAGTTCAAGATGGACCGTATCTCGGTACCGTTCCTCTTTACGCTCAAGTCTCCCTATTCCAGCTTCACGCTTGACTTCGGTGCACAGGTATCCATTCCCGTGCAGGACAACTTCAAGTATTCCTATGAATATTCTGCAGACTCGACGATCAAGCGTAGTGCAGACATGATTGACCTGGATTACCGCAGTTCTGTCGACTTTGCTCTGGTTCTCGGACTGACCATCAAGGCGAACCGCTACATGTCGTTCGATATCCGCTACGAATGCGGCTTCTCGAACTTCTATGAAGATGTTCCGCTTGTATGGCGCTTGAACGAACTCACCTCCAGCACCCTCCTCCTCGGTCTTTCTTTCTACGCATTCTAATATATGATTCTTCCGATTGTCGCTGTACTTCTCGGGCTTGGGGTTCTTGTCTGGAGTGCGGACAAATTCGTCGATGGCGCCGTAGGTGTCGCGCGTTTCTGCGGCATGAGTACGCTTCTTATCGGAATGGTCGTCGTGGGCTTTGGTACGTCTGCACCCGAAATGGTCGTTTCGGCCCTCTCGGCAATGCAGAACGCTCCAGAACTCGCGCTCGGCAATGCCTACGGGAGTAATATCGCAAACATCGCCCTGATTCTAGGCATGACGGCAATCGTTTCTCCGGTCATCGTGGTCCGGAAGGCACTATTCCGTGACCTGCCGGTCCTGATGGTCGTGACAGCCCTGTCATTCGTCCTGATGATGAACGGTTCCGTAAGCCGCTCCGACGGCATAATCCTCCTAGTCGTTTTCGCGCTTGTAATGGGCGTGAATATCGCAAGCGAGATGCGCCGCAAGTCCAAGACGGGCACTGCGGAAGCAGAAGGCTCCGATAGTAGTTCGGAAAAGCTTTCGCTCGGAAAATCACTTTTTTGGCTTCTGCTTGGGCTAGCACTGTTGGTCGGAAGTTCCCGCGCACTAGTGTGGGGGGCTGTAGAGATTGCCCGTTCGCTCGGTGTGAGCGACCTTCTTATTGGCCTTACTATTGTCGCCGTAGGGACATCCCTACCGGAACTTGCAAGTTCCATAGCAGCGGCACGCAAGGGCGAGGATGATCTTGCCTTCGGGAACATTATCGGGTCAAACCTTTTTAATACGCTTGCTGTAGTTGGCATTGCGGCTACAATCGCCCCGATGAATTCCTACGAGCCGGCCGTATTTACCCGTGATATGCCCGTGATGGCCGTACTGACAGCCCTGCTCCTACTCTTCGGATTACCTGTCCGCAAAAGCCGCGTCGGCGCAGATGGCAAGCGCATCGGACGTATCAACCGCATTGAGGGCGCAACATTCCTTGCCGTTTATATCGGCTACATTGGCGTCCTGATTGCACAGGCCACCGGAAAGATTTAATTAGACCGGCGGGAAGAACAGGTACGCGATGGCGATTGCCGCTATCACGCCCACGGCGTCGGCGATGAGGGCGCAGGTGACGGCGTGGCGTGTCTTCTTAACACCTACAGAACCGAAGTACACCGCGATGATGTAGAACGTGGTGTCGGCGGCTCCCTGGAACATGCAGCTTAGGCGACCGGCAAAACTGTCGGGGCCGAGTGCCTTCATGGCGTCGATCATCATGCCGCGGGCACCGCTCCCGCTAAGGGGCTTCATGAATGCAGTGGGGAGTGCTGGCACGATATCGTTCCCGATGCCGAACAGCCCGAGAACCCACGAGATGCCGTTCATGAGCAAGTCCATCGCACCGCTTGCGCGGAACACGGCGACACCCACGAGGATGGCGACCAGGTTCGGGATAATCATCACGGCGGTGTGGAAACCGTCCTTCGCACCTTCGACAAACGCTTCGTAGGCCTGCACCTTCTTGTACACCGCGAGCCCGAGGAACGCGACAATGATGCCGAACAGCACGATGCCGCTGATGAAGAGGCTCGTAGTGCCGATAGCTTCGGCGGTGAGGTGGCTAAAGTAGAACATGATGGCGATGACGCAGGCGGAAAGCCCGCCGAGCCATGCGACCGTTACCGGGTCCTTGAGCTTTACCTTCTGGAAAAAGCTGAGCGCGAAGATGCCCGCCATGGTGCTGAAGAACGTGGAAAGAAGAATGGGGAGGAAAATGTCGCTCGGGTTTGCCGCACCCATCTGGGCGCGGTAAGTCATGATGCTCACAGGGATGAGCGTAAGTCCGCTTGCGTTCAACACGAGGAACATAATCTGCGAGTTGCTCGCGACAGTCTTGTCTTCGTTCGGGTTCAGTTCCTGCAGTTGTTTCATCGCCTGCAGGCCCATCGGGGTGGCCGCGTTATCGAGCCCGAGCATGTTCGCGCTGATGTTCATGAGCATCGTGCCCACGACCGGGTGGTTCTTCGGAATTTCGGGGAAAAGGCGGCTAAACAGCGGGGAGACGATTTTCGCGAGAATCTGGACGGCTCCCGCCTTCTCGCCAATCTTCATGATGCCGAGCCAGAGGGAAAGTATGCCCGTGAGGCCGAGGGCGATTTCGAACGCGGTTTTCGACATGTCGAACGCGCCGAGGATTGCCTTGTTGAAGATTCCGGTGTCGCCAAAGACGAGCCACTGTACCATGCACGCGACAAACGCGCCAAAGAAGAAGATAAGCCAGATAACGTTTAAGACCATGACTTAAATATAGGTTAAGAAATTTCTGCCGATGCAAGTTCACTGCCGTCATCGAGCCTGTGGATGCTAAACTTGGCAGGGGAGGTTCCTGTCGCGCTCTCGTAGAGGGCGAAGGTCGGCGCGTTCCCGCCCTTGGGGAGGCTCGTAGAACCGGGGTTCACGATAAGGACCCCCTTGAAGTTTTTTTCGAGTTTCCAGATATGCGTATGACCGTAAAGATACGCGTCAACCTTGCGGCAGCCGTTTTCGAGATTGGCGGGTTCTAGCGTCTCGAGCGCATTTGCGGGGAAACAGTTCGGTTCGAAGATATGCCCGTGGCTCAGGAACAGGGTGGTGTTTGAATCCTTCACGACAGCATATTCATCTTCGATGGGGAAATCGAGCATCATCAGGTCCACGTCGGCGTCACAGTTCCCGCGGACGGCGGTAATGCGGCCCTTGTACGGGGTCAAAGCCTCTACGACACCCATCGGGCCATGGCCTTCGGGGAGCGGATTGCGCGGGCCATGATAGAGGGTATCGCCGAGCAAAAAGATGCGGTCACAGTTGAACTTATCAAAAAAAGAAAGTGCCTGCCTTGCGGCAATAGCGGAACCATGAATATCGGAAAGTATCAGTGCGCGCATCTTATTTCCTACGCTGCTCAACGGAATCATGCCTGAAATGCACGGGTTTAAGTTTATCGATCACACTCTGGAGTTCCTTCGGGAGCGGGCAGTCGAAAACTTTGCGTTCGCCCTTCCATACAAATTCTAAGCGACAACTATGCAAGAACAGACGGTGAAGCCCGAGTTCTTTTTTCGCTTCGCGGTTGAGCGCAAAGTCACCGTAGCGGCTGTCACCCAGGAGCGGATGCCCGATACTTGCAAAGTGGGCACGGATCTGGTGCATGCGGCCGGTCTCGAGCTTGATTTTCACGAGGTCATAACCCACATAGTGCTGCTTGACGCGGTAGTGCGTTATGGCCTCTTTTGCATCCTTTCCAGTTTCGCCAACCTTCATCTTGCTGCCTTTTGCAGCATCGGTGCGGGTGAGCGATTCTGAGATGGTTCCTTTGTCTTTTTTCAGGTTGCCCTTGACCAGCGCGAAGTAGAACTTGTCGACTTCGTGTTCGCGGATGAGTCGGGTGAGGTCTCGGAGCGTATCGCCATGGAGGGCTGCGACAATGAGCCCAGAGGTTTCCTGGTCAAGCCTGTGTGCAATCGTGGGCTTGAAATCGAGCCCTTCGCGACGGCCCCATTCCCAAAGGTATTCCACCAGGCTTTCGCCCGGACGCGTACCCGAACCGGGCTGGCTTGCAAGTCCCGAAGGCTTGTTCACGACAACATAGTCTTCTGTCTGGATAACGATGTCGAGGTCTTTCGCGCCCCAGCCCGCCTGCTTTTCTGCGGGAGAGAGCGCCTTGCCCCAGGTGGACTTGTTCTTCGCAAAACCGGATTTGCTGGCTCCTGCGTCGGGGCGTTGCGGGGTGTCCCCGCTATGTTCTTCCCCTTCCACGCTCTTGAAATTTTCGTAAATGCAGACAGTATCACCTTCGACAAGCATCTGATTCGCCTTGCCGACAACGCCGTTTACGCGCACCTTTTTCTTGCGGATGACAGCGAAGAATATGGATAGGGATTCGTCGGGGAAAGCCTTGCGCAGGAACCTGTCGAGGCGCATGTTGGCGAAGTTGCGGTCGATGATACGCGTAATCATGTAATGAAAGATAGAAATAAATGCCAAACAAGTTTGTCGCTTCACTCGCCTTGCAGAATTTATATATTTGCGTCATGCTCAATTGGGAAACACTTTTGTCGGCGACGCGCTTCGGCCATCCGGCCGATCCGGATCCGAACCGCTCTGACTACCACAGGGATTACGACCGCATTGTCTTTTCTACCGCTTTCCGCAGGCTTGGCCGCAAGACGCAGGTGCACCCGTTCTCGGTGAACGACCACGTGCACAGCCGCCTTACGCACAGCATCGAGGTTTCGAGTGTAGGCCGCAGCCTCGCGATTACGGTTTACCACCTGATCAAGAAGTATCTGCCCAAATATATCAACGAATACCAGTTCGGTACCATTGTGCAGTCCGCATGCCTTGCGCATGATATCGGCAATCCGCCGTTCGGGCATGCGGGGGAGGCAGCCATCCGCGAATGGTTCCGCAAGAACAGAACAAGCGCACCGCTTTGTGGCCTGAGCGACCGCGAGATGGCCGACTTCGAGAACTTCGACGGCAATGCGCAGGGTCACCGCATTCTGAGCAAGCTGGAATACCACTTTCTCGATGGCGGCATGCGCCTTACGTATGCGACTATCGGGTCAATGATAAAGTACCCGCAACTTGCGATGTACGGTTGCCCCACAAGCCTGTTCTCGACAGAATATGACCTGTACGAAATAACAGCCGAAACACTCGGGCTCCCGCAAATTGAAAGGGGCCGCTGGGTCCGTCACCCGCTTGTGTACCTGATGGAAGCCGCAGACGATATCTGCTATTCCATTCTCGACGTGGAAGACGCCATCGAACTGGGCATCCTTTCTTTTGCCGACGTGCGCGACATGTTTATCTACCTCTGTGGTCCGGAAGTGAATATTGACCGCGAGTACGAAGAAAACGGGCGCAATTTCCGCGACTTTCTCAGCAGTATTCGCGGGAAGGCAATCCAGAACCTGATCGACGACGTGGCCGTTGTTTTCGTGAATCATTACGAAGAAATCATGAACGGCACGCTCAAGCAACACCTTATCGATCTCTCCAAATCCGACGTGATGTGGGGAATTCGCATAGGCAAGCGCCTCGGGAAGGAACGCATCTATCCGGATCGTCGCAAGACGGAACTCGAAGTCGGTAGCTATACGACGCTTGCGACCGTGCTCGATGCCTTTATCAACGGCGTATACGACTATCGCCAGAATGGCAAGAATTCGTACCGTGCCGACCGTATCGTGCGCCTTATCGGGCAGGCAAAGATTGGACAGAGTGTCTCGGCCACCGAAGCGTACCATCAGGTTCTCGACTTTGTGAGCGGCATGACAGACAACTACGCAACATATCTGGCACGCCAGATTGGTGGCCTTGCAATGGGCGTATAATGGTCTGGCTTTTTGACTACGATCTTACATTGTACGGGGAGGAGGAGCGCTTTGTCCTTGATTCGCTGGACAGGCGCATCGCGCTCTTTGTACAGAAGACCGTAGGCGGTGATTTCGAGAACGCGACCCGTATCCGCAAGGAATACCTTGTGCGGTTCGGCACCACGCTTTCTGGCCTGATGGCTATGAACGGCACCGACCCGGATGACTTCTTCGATTTCATCCATGAGCCGGAGCATCTGATTTACCCCAAGAAAGCTCCCGATAAGCTTGCGCTCCTGAAGAGCCTTGAAGGTCCGCGGTTTGTTTTTACCAACGGGCGTCACGACTGGAGCGAGGCGGGCATGGCCCACATGGGGATTGATTCCGCCATAGACGGCGTGTTCGACCTGAAGATGATGGACTGGGAAGGCAAGCCACACGAAAGCGCGTATGCGAAAATAGAGAAATGGCTTGCCCGTGTTTTGCCGGAAAAGGGATGGGCAATGCCTGCCAACCCGAAGGAAATCGTTCTGCTCGAGGATTCCCTACGCAACCTGGAACCCGCGCATGCCCGCGGTTGGACCACCGTGCTTGTCAACCCGAATATCGAGGCTCCCGACTGGGTGGACCATCACGTGGGGCACCTGCTTGAACTAAAGGCCCTGTAGAGGCTTACCTTACGCGAACCTGCTGTACTGTTTTTCCCTGCCGAAGCAGGTAAATACCGGATGCCCCAAATTTCATGCGCAGGATTTCCGCGATATTTCCACGCATGGACTCCGACGGCAGTGTTCCAAGGGAACAACCTTGCATATCGAACACGCTTATCGTTTCAAGAGTCTCGGTAGGATAACGAAGTTTCATCGTGATGGAAGCGGCGCTCGAACTCGACCCCATTGAGCTGCTCGAAAGCCCGTATTCAAATGCGCCGAGGTCAGGAGCTTCGCCAGCAAACGGGAAGCCCACATCTTCGCCCCTGTCGATGGCGCGGCTCTCTTTCTTGAGTTTCAGGAAGTCTACGTTCGGGAGGCTGCCGTCAGCATTGCGCGGGCCGAGGATTCCCGCCATCTTCGAAAGATCTTCGCCGGTCACGGTCATGCTCGGGTCATCGAGACTCATGAAGTCGTCTTCGGTCAGGTCGAGTTTCAGGTTCCACGTGTTGTTCTCGCCGGCAGGGCATTCCACATAGTGGTCGATGTTCTGGCTCGATATTTTCTCCCAGCATTCTCCGATTTGCGAAAGCTTGTTCGGGAAGGCGATGTTGTTCTTGAGCACATGCGCGTTGTCGCCTGTGAGCGGCGCGACATCGGCCAGGCGGTTGCCTTCGGAATCGAAGAGTGTGGACGCCATGCTGAAGGCCCTGTCCTTATTCATGTACGACGTATTGTTGATCCATTTGCTGCCGACGCCGGTATAGTTCGCATAAAAGCCCGTGGCCTTGTTTTTCCAGGCGACACAGAACTTGATGGTATGTCGCCCGCCACCGAGCGTACTTTCACCCATCTTGATGCCGTGACCGTTGCCGTGTGAAGGATCGCCGCGCCCGTAGTCGCTGTAGCCGTTTCCCATGGCGTAGCAGTTCTCCAGCACCACAGGAAATTCCTGGTTAATGAAGTCAAAACCGTCATCGCTATTCCACCAGGAACGGCACCCGATAAACTTGGTCGTATCGCCCTCGCCGGGTTTCTGGTAATGCGCGCCGAAGCCGTCGGCATTTTCGCCATCGCCCTGCCAGCCCAAGGGGTCGTAGTTGTCGTGGGCATCGCAGTTGAGGAAGATGTGTCCTCCGCCATCTGGCGCGCCGTCGTTCGCGAAGAATCCGGGGCCCGCATTGTGATGGCTGTCCATATTTTCCAAGAAGATGTGCTTGCTCGCGTAAAGGAAAACGCCGGAATTGGAATTGTGCTTCATGGGCGTGTTCCGCACCTCAAAACCCTTCAAGTGCAGGTACTTTGCCGAAATCACAATCGGCGAGGTATACATCGCTCCCTCGGGAGTGCCGTCGCTGTGTTCCCCGCCAGCAGCCACGGGGAGGTTCGCACCGTCAAAAATCGGGCGCTCGCCCGGGTAAGCGAGGTAATGGATGCGGTTGTTGTCGCTCTCGCCGCTTGCCGTCAAGACTATTGCCGCAGTCATTTTGTACCGTGCGAAAAAGACGGTATCGTGCAGGTCGTAGATGCCGCCGCGAATCCACACGGTGTCGCCCGCATGCACCACGGTATTCGCCTTGTTGAGCGAGGCGAAGGGCTTGTCTTTTGTACCCGCCGCACTGTCGCTGCCGTCAGTCGCCACGTAGTACACGGCACCAAACGCCTGAACCATCGAGAGGGCAACCCCCAAAGCAAGCAAGAACTCTTTTCCCATAAGCACCTCGAGCAACTAGTTATAATATACTCTATTTGGGGCGCAAAGGGTTGATCTTCTATTCTTTCACGCAGCGAATGTTGCCCATATAGTTCACCCAGCTGCTACTTAGTATATTGCCGTAACCCGCGTATAGGTCAGGTATTTCTTCTCGATCGTCAATTGTCTGTGTGTAGGCGGCATCAACATCGCTACGAGTTTGTGTCCACAGACTCGCTAGACTGCCTTTGCCATAGAATTGTCGTTCGCCATCCTTATATCCGTATTTCCCGGCCAATTTCAAGTTAAAACCGCATAGGTCATTGCCGCCATCCGAAGTGGAAATCAAGGATTTGGCGTCAGCCTGGACCTGTTCGCGCAAGTGCTTGAAATCGTCCGCTTTAGCTACGCGCCATCCTCTAGGGCAAAGCGTATAGACGCTGTCCCAAAAGAATTCCATTTCTGTAATACGGCCAAGAAGATTGAACTCCAGGGACTCAAAAACATAGAATCTGCCATAAGTGTCGCAATTCGCCGAAAGGCTATCGTAACAGACACTGTACTTGAGATTGTATTTCAGATTTTCGGCCATCCAGACCTGGTCCCCGATGGTAGTGTATGCATATTCATTGCTATCGCGTTCGTCTATAAAAGTTCCACGCGCACTTGCTGGGCAAAGGGTCGCAAAATCTACGGGTTCCGGACTAGACGACGTGGAGTCGTCACATCCGACAAAGGCGCAAACACAAAGGAGCACAAATAACTTAAGTATT
The DNA here is from genome assembly GCF_002210285.1 of Fibrobacter sp. UWR2. Classification (NCBI taxonomy): domain Bacteria; kingdom Pseudomonadati; phylum Fibrobacterota; class Fibrobacteria; order Fibrobacterales; family Fibrobacteraceae; genus Fibrobacter; species Fibrobacter sp. UWR2. The sequence goes on from NZ_MWQE01000002.1 coordinate 399,830, forward strand.
GCCTTGTTCATATCTTAATCCTTTACGCAGCGAATGAAGTCCGACGAATGATAGTATTCTTCCCATCGTTGAACCGAATCGCTTCTGGAATAAAAAATGTAGCTGTAAAAAATATCGTGATAATATCTCCCTGTCGAGTCCTCGGCATAGGCAGACATGTTCGGAACATGGGTGCTACTCATGAATGATCCATAATAATTTTTTTTGTAGTCAGATTCGTCGTTACTTGAAAAAAACATTGAACCAGGTTTCATATCAAAGCCGCAAGCATCCGTTCCGTTAGAATTTTCGTCGGGATTGATGTTTCCCCAGCCAGAGGAACTCTTCAGGATTTGGCCTGCGATACCATAGCCTCCCACGTTCTTTATCAATTCGTCAATCTCGTCGTTACTCGGTACATGCCACCCCTTAGGGCATAGGGATTCTTCCAACGTTATATCGGGATAAATATCCTTGAAAGGAGGGTAATAGCATGATCCATAAACACCATAGTTGCAAAAGGATGTCAATTCACTGCCGTCATCGTTATAATATTTCATTTCGTACGTCAAGTTTTCTGCCATCCACACCTGTTTACCGATAGTAGTATAGCGGTATTCATGACCATCTCGATCGTCAATGAATGTTCCTCGTGCATTTGTGGGGCATAACGAGGCAAAATCTATTTCTTGCGGGGCGGAGGAGTTGTCACCACATGCACAAAGCAATAAAGAAACTGTTGTCAAACAAAGGAATTTTTTCATGCTTGCGAATATACTTTTTTTTGTAAAAAAAGATGTATAAATTCGATAGATTGCTAGCCAGGGGCGATAATACGACAAAACCTACTTGACGTTTACACATTTGTTCACTATATTTGTGGCATGACCAAGTCCATCGAAATCCGCGACGCGCACGAACATAACCTTAGGCATGTGAACCTTTCTATTCCCCGCGATTCCATCGTGGTGGTGACCGGCGTGTCGGGTTCGGGCAAGTCGAGCCTCGCGTTCGATACGGTGTTCCAGGAAGGGCAGAGGCGGTTCGTGGAGTCGCTCTCGGCGTACGCGCGCCAGTTCATTGGCCGCATGAAACACCCCGAGGTGGAGAGCGTGCGCGGCATTTCGCCGACGATTTCGATTGACCAGAAGACGGTGAACCGCAACCCGCGTTCGACGGTGGGTACGGTGGTCGAGATTTTGGACCATTACCGCTTGCTTTTTGCGCGTCTCGGCGTGCCACATTGCCCCGATTGCGGGCGCGTGATTCAGGCCCAGACGGTGGACCAGATTGTCGATAATTTGTATGTGAGCGATGAGGGCAAGCAGATTACGGTGATGGCGCCGATTGTGCAGGAGCGCAAGGGTGAATACCGCAAGGAACTGGCCGAACTCAAGGAAAACGGATTTGTGCGTGCCCGTGTGGATGGCACGATTTACAGGCTTGAAGATGTCCCGGCGCTGGTGCGTTACGAGAAGCACACGATTGAAGCGGTGATTGACCGCCTGACGCTCGAACGCAAGAACATGAGCCGCCTGCGCGAGGCGCTGGAAGGCGCGCTGAAACTGACTGACGGAAAGTTGGTGAGCTTCTTGCTGGTTACGGGCGAGGCGAAGGAAGAATACCGCCTGCAGGGAACGCTGCTCGCTTGTCCCAAGTGCGGCATCTCCATTCCGGAACTGGAACCGCGGTTCTTCAGCTTTAACGACCCGAAGGGCCGTTGCCCCGCCTGTAAGGGCATGGGCGAAAGCTACAAGTTCGACCTGGACTTGATTATCCCGGACAAGACGAAGTCCATCAAGGAAGGCTGCATCGCGACTATCAAGAAGGATGACGGCACGCTGATTTTTAGCGACTTCGGGCGACGCAACTTGAGAAACATCGCGAACGAAATGCATTTTTCGCTGGATACGCCGTGGAACAAACTCAAGAAGGCGCAACAGGATGCCGTCTTGTACGGCACGCCGAGCGAATCGGAACGCGGAATTATCCCGATTATGCAGGAACTGTGGGATATGTGGCACATCTACCACTTCCGCAAGTACATGCAGATTGGCGTTTGCCCTGAATGCCACGGCACGCGTATCAACCGTACGGCGAACGCGGTCACGTTCCATGGAGTGAATCTGACCGAGATGACGGAATGGTCCGTCGAGAAGTCGGTGGAATTTTTCAACAAGCTCGACTTGTCCGAAAAGGAAAAGCGAATCGGCAAGGAAATTCTGAAAGAGATTCGCGGACGACTTTCTTTCTTGAATGCGGTGGGGCTTGGCTATCTGAATATCAACCGCAAGGCGTCCACATTGAGCGGTGGCGAGGCCCAACGCATACGCTTGGCAAGCGCCGTGGGTGCTGGCTTGCAGGGCGTGCTTTACGTGCTTGACGAGCCGAGCATCGGGCTCCACCCGCGCGATAACGATAAACTGCTCGGGATGCTGGAGCATTTGCGTGCGCAGGGCAACTCCCTGATTATCGTGGAACACGACGAAGACACCATGCGCCATGCGGACTGCGTGATTGACGTGGGGCCGGGTGCCGGCGTGGAAGGCGGTCGCGTGATTGCGGCAGGAACCGTCGAGGAACTCGAGAAGAACAAGGCTTCGCTGACGGGCGCGTACTTGAGTGGCCGCAAGGCAATCGAGATACCCGAAAAGCGCAAGAAGATTGACAAGAATACGCCGAAACTCAAGATTTGCGGTGCGGCGGAAAACAACCTCAAGAACATCGATGTGGAAATTCCGCTCGATGGCGCGTTGACCGTGGTGACGGGCGTTTCGGGCTCCGGCAAGAGTACGCTCATCAACCAGATTCTGCGCCGCGAACTGGCTCGCGTATTCTATAATGCGGAAGAACCGGTCGGAAAGTTCGATCATCTGGAAGGCCTCGAGAATATTGACAAGGTAATTGAAATCGACCAGACACCGATTGGCCGCACGCCGCGAAGCAATCCGGCGACGTACACCAAGATTTGGGACGATGTGCGCGACCTTTTCGCGAGCATGGAAGAAAGCAAAATTCGCGGTTACAGCAAGAGCCGTTTCAGCTTCAACGTGAAGGGCGGCCGTTGCGATGCGTGCGAAGGTGCGGGCGTGAAAATCGTCGACATGCACATTCTGCCGAGCGTACAGGTGACTTGCGAAGTGTGCGGCGGCAAGCGTTTTAACGATGCGACCCGCGAAGTTTATTTCAAGGGCAAGAATGTCTCTGAAATTCTCGACATGAGCATTGCCGATGCGGCGGAATTTTTCAAGGATATCCCGAAGATTGCAGAACCGCTGAACTTGCTCGTGGAAGTGGGTCTTGGTTACCTTACATTGGGCCAGCCTTCGACAACATTGAGCGGGGGAGAGGCGCAGCGCATCAAGATTGCGTCGGAACTTCGCCGCCCGGGTACCGGCAAGACGCTCTATCTGCTTGACGAACCGACGACGGGCTTGCATTTTGAAGATATCCGCAAGCTCATGGATTGCCTGAATCGCCTGCGCGGTCTCGGCAATAGCATTGTGATTATCGAACACAACCTGGACGTAATCAAGTGCGCCGACTGGATTATCGACTTGGGTCCGGATGCGGGTATTCACGGCGGTAAAATAATTGCAACGGGTACGCCCGAACAGATTGCGAAGTGCAAAAAATCCGAGACGGGCCGCTACCTCGCGCCGGTGCTTGCAAAGAAGCATGGCGAGAACCATCATTTTGACCGCACGCTCAAGGGCGGCGAAGACTTGTCGCTCGATATTGAGGTGCATGGCGCTCGTAAGCACAACCTCAAGAACATCGACGTCACGATTCCGCGCCACAAGTTGACTGTGGTGACGGGCGTTTCGGGTTCCGGTAAGTCGAGCCTTGCTTTCCATACGCTCTTTAGCGAAGGCCAGCGCCGCTTTGTAGAGACGTTGAGCACTTACGCTCGTCGTTTCCTCGGGCGCCCCGACCACGGGAGTATCGATTCTATTTCGGGCCTGGCGCCAGCCATCGCCATCGACCAGAAGAGTGCGAGCAAGAGCCCGCGCAGTACGGTGGCGACCCTCACCGAAATTTATGACTACTTCCGCATTTTTTGGGCGAGGGTCGGCACCCCGCATTGCTTGAAATGCGGGAAGCCTGTGGCTTCGTACAGCGCGGGCGACCTGATGCAATACGCCTTCGATCGCGATTTGAACAAGAAAGTCACGGTGCTGGCCCCGTTCGAAATCAAGGACGTGCTGAAACTTTCGAAAATCCTCACTGAGAAGGGTTACCGCAAGGTTTACCTCGGCAATAAGTTGGTGGAACTTCCGCTGCCGAAAATTCCGACCCGTGAAAAACAGTTGTTCGCCATCGTCGATACGGTAGTGGTCAAGGAAGAAAACCGTGCCCGCCTGGTAGAAGCCTTTGAACGCGGCTACCGCGACGGTAACGGAATCCTTTATGTGGAAGACGAGAAGGGCGGTCGATTGGCCTGCTCTGAAAAACCGGGCTGCCCCGAATGCGGCTGGTACATGGATTCGGCGCTGAACCCGAAACATTTCAGTTTCAACACGCACTGGGGCGCTTGCGAAACCTGCCTTGGCCTCGGCCATGATTACGATGGCCATGTCTGCCCAGACTGCCATGGTGAACGCCTCAAACCCGAATACCTCGCGGTACGCATCGGCGGCAAGAACATCATGGACGTGAACCACATGAGCATCGCTCAGGCTTACGAATGGTTCAATAACGAAAACTTCAAGCGCGACAATTTCAAGGGCGACAAGAATGCCGACGGCAAGATGACGGTCGCCGAACCCTTGCTCCGTGAAATTGTTGGCCGTCTGAACTTCCTCAAGGGCGTTGGCCTCGGCTATATCGGCCTCGACCGCGCGGGCGATACGCTCTCCGGCGGTGAATCTCAGCGTATCCGCCTCGCAAGCCAGATCGGTAGCGGCCTCGAAGGCGTGCTCTACGTGCTCGATGAACCCACTGTGGGCCTACACGAAAGCGATACCGCGATGCTGCTCGATACGCTTTACCGCCTGCGCGACCTCGGCAATACGCTCGTGGTCGTGGAACACGACATGAAGATGATGCAGGCTGCCGACCACATTATCGATATGGGCCCGGCGGCGGGCGAGTTCGGTGGCGAGGTCGTCGCCGAGGGCTCTCCGGCACAGCTTTCCAAGCCATATGCGCTCCAGCAGTTCCCGCGCAGCGAGACGGTCAAGTACCTCACGCACACTATCCCGATGGCAAACGAGATTGCGGCAAGGCCCATCACGGATTCTACGGAGTTCTACGAGTTTGAAAAGCTCAAGCACAATAACTTGAAGAATTTGTCTGTAAAGTTCCCGAAGGGCGCCATCAGCGTGGTCTGCGGTGTGTCGGGTTCGGGCAAGAGTTCCATGGTCATGGACGAAATTTTCCCGCGCCTCAAGAAGAAGTTCCAGGCCCGTGGCCGAAAGAAGCAGAGTGGCGAAGTGTTGCTGGTGGACCAGAGTCCGATTTCGGGGACGCCTCGCAGCACGCCCGCGAGCTTCACGGGCGTGTTTGACGATATCCGCAAGCTATTCGCCAAACTGCCGCAAGCCAAGTTGAAAGGCTTCGACTACGGGCGCTTCAGTTACAACTTGGCCCGCGGCCGCTGCGAGGCCTGCGAAGGCCGCGGCGCCATCTCGGTAGAGATGCACTTCCTTTCCGACGTGTGGGAAGTCTGTGATGTTTGCGGCGGCAAGCGCTACAACCAGGAAACGCTCACCGTCACTTTCAAGGGCAAGAATATCGCCGACGTGCTCGACATGCGCGTCGCCGAAGCCTGCGAGTTCTTCAAGGACCAGCCGAAAATTTTGCCGAAACTGGAATGCCTGCGCGACGTGGGCCTCCCGTACGTAAAGCTCGGCCAGTCCGTAACCACGCTCAGCGGCGGCGAATCCCAGCGCCTTAAATTGGCGGCGGAACTTGCCCGCAAGCCCGCCCAAGAGATGGTCTACCTGCTCGACGAGCCGACTACAGGGCTCCACCTCAAGGATATTCAGATCCTCTGGAACATGTTGCGCAAACTTTCTGCCCGCGGCGATACGGTTATTATCATCGAACACCACCCCGATATTATTCGCCTTTCGGACTGGAAAGTGGAACTAGGTCCCGTCGGTGGCGCCGAAGGCGGCTATTTGCTTAAAATGGGCAAAAACGAATGAATTTGGTGATATATCTCGCATAAAGACCTTACGAAGATATTATCTTTATGAGAGTTATTCACAGGAGATGTTATGTCTTTTGCCCGTTTGTTGCCCCTTTTGCTGTTAGTTCCGGCAATAACTTTCGCTGCCGATCCTGACAAGAATTTTAAGGTAGCGCCGAACCAGTTCACAGCCGGAAGCGTAGTGGACCCTATTGTCAATATGGCTGTCGAGGCCAAGGGTGCAGCGATGGTTTCCCAGAAGCCGGTTTTCCCGCTCAAGAGCAACAACCTCTACTGGCGTCATAAGAAAGGTCCTAAGGAATACCAGTGGATTCAGGGCGAGGTCAATGTCGCGAATTTCAAGAAACTCCATGCGTTCAGCCTTGAAAATGCCCGTCTGAGGTCTTTCGAGGTGGCCCAGATGCGTTTCTATGCCTCCCAGAACAAGAAGGCCTTCCAGGACGAGGATGATCTCTATTTCGACAAGTACTATGTCTATTCTCCGCGCGTCCCCAAGCTGTACTTCATCAAGAACGGCCGTTGGCAAATCCTGAATGAGACGGAACTTCCGGGTGTAGTCGTATTCAAGAGCGACAAGAAGAATTTTAGCGCCGTCTTTGCGGAAGCTCCTCTCAAGAAATTGCCGAACAAGGTCTATCCCCTGAATCCTGGCGCCTACGTTTTCTCGTTCTCCGCTCCGGGAACCCTGCCTGTCGTGGATATCGGAGCCGTCTCCCCGGGTAACGTGCTTGTCATGAGTCCGAAGCTCCCTGCGCTTGACACGTCATCCAAGGAAAACAAGCCTGAACTCTCCATGAGCGTAAACGACGTCAAGGCGACAAAGAACCTGGAAGAGACCGAAATTCTTTACGACAAGTTTATCGCCGAACTGCAGAAGGTTGTCGCGCTTGTCGATACGAGCGCCTTCGGGAATCTCTATCCCAAGATGAAGCCCGCAGAAGCAGTAGGCCTTCTTGATGACGACCTGACCTATGAGGACTACAAGTCCGCATTCGAGGGCACACGTATCAAGGCTAAGTCTGACTGGATGAATTCCAAGATGAAGGGTGTTCCCGAAATCAATGCGGCATTCAACAACAAGTTCGATAGCCTGCAGGCACTCCCGCTGCGTGGTTCCATGGTTCTGGCATCGTTCTCTGCGGTTCGCGAGAAGGTTGCCTCCGACGAGGATTCCACTGCGGCTCCGATCAAGGCCGTGAAACTCAAGTTTGGCAAGGAAGGCGAACGCTTCGATGTCACCTGGGAAGGTACAGCCAAGGATATGAGCGCCGACAGCCTTTACAAGCTTTTTGAACAGCACGGCAGCGAGATTACGGCAACGATTACCATCAAGCAAAACAAGCCCGTGTGGATTCACAAGGAAGACATCGTTACCGGTCGCCATCACTACCGTTACACCCGCATCGATTTCGAATACCAGGGGAAGACCTTCGCCGGCCTCGGTGTTTTTGTATTGCCGAGCTATATCGTGGACGAACCGGAGGTGCAGGAATGGCTGAACCACTACGATGCCGAGGATATCGAGTTACAGCAGAACGCCGCAGCAGAGGCCAAGGCTAAGGCAGTGGCCGCTAAAGAAGCTGCGAAAAACGATACTGTCTATGCGAAGGATGCGTATATGCCGGAATTCAGCAAGATGAGCATTCCGCGCATTATCCGCGACAACAATTTCGGCGGAGTCGCCCTTATCGATTCGGGCTCATTCCGTTACCGTGGCCGCGTTGTCCACATGTCCCCGTTTGCCATCATGACGACCGAAGTGACTCAGAAACTCTTTGACCAATGGATGCTCGCCCAGACCGATACGCTGAAGCGTATCAAGGACCGCTCCTCCTTCAAGAATCCGGCAAAGCCTGTCCACAACATTACCTGGGACAACGCCCGTGCCGCCTGCAAGTTGATGGGCGGCGACCTGCCGACCGAAGCCCAGTGGGAATTCGCCGGCCGAGCCGACAACAACGAAGGTGCCATTTGGGATATCGACGAGGAAGCGACAGTGAATGACTATGCCGTCTACCGCGAGAATTCCTACAAGCACGGCCGCAAGAGTGATGCTTACGGCCCGCACATGGTCGCAACCAAGAAACCGAATGCCTGGGGAATCTACGATATGTCGGGCAACGTTGCCGAATGGACTGTCGACAAGTACTTCATGTTCTCGTTCTGGGTGGAATCTTCCAACCCGTCCGGAGCCTTGATGGGCTACTCCAAGGTCTACAAGGGCGGTTCCTGGAAAGACAAGGAATCGATGCTTAACCTCACGAAGAGCGATGACGAGGATCCGCGTTACTGGTCCGATGCTATCGGTTTCCGTTGCGTGTTCCCGCGCAAGATGTTCGAGGGCCGTTAATGCCAGAACAGATATCCCCGCTGTCCGCCTCAGAAGAACTCAAGAAAGACACGCGTTTCAAGTTTTTCCGCAGGATAACCTCTGCGCCGTACCTGCTTGCGCTGGTCATGCTGTTCTTGCCCCTCATGAATGTTTCGTGCGCAGAGAAGGTTATTGCCGAGCCCTCGTTCTATGAACTTGCAACCGGGCTAGACCTGCGCGAAACCCTCAAGGAGCCTGCAAAAGGCTACCTCCTGAAGATGGAAAAGGACAATCCGAAATCCCTGGACAAGTTCAGGGCAACTGTTCCCGGTTTTCCCAAGATGGATGCAGTTCCGGTCCTGTTCGGGATCGTCGCCGCCCTCGTGCTCGCAGCCGTTTTCGCATGGTTCACGCCACTCGGGTCCCTCACCCTAGGTATTCTCGCGATGACATCGCTGTGGGCTTTTCTATCGAAGATGGGGCAGGTGTGTCACAGCATGGGAATGCAGGTATTATCGATCGAGCCGAGTTACGGTATTTATGCCGCATCGGCGCTTATCCTTATCGGAACGGCGATGAACCTCGCCGCGATAATCCGCCCGATTGTCTTAGAGGTAAAGGCGAAACGCGCCGCGAAAAAAGCAGTTTGCCAATAAGACTACCGGCGCGACAATCGATAAACAGCCAAAAAGAAAAACCGCGAGCGTGTTGCCCGCGGTTTTAAACTTTCTGGCAAATATTACACGTTGAACAGGAAGTACATGATGTCGCCATCCTGTACCAGGTAGTCCTTGCCTTCGGTGCGGACGAGGCCTGCTTCCTTTGCGGCGTTCCAGCTGCCGTGCTTCAGGAAGTCGCTGTAACTCAAGGTTTCTGCACGGATGAATCCGCGCTCGAAGTCGGTGTGGATGACGCCTGCGCACTGCGGGGCCTTGTAGCCCGCGTGGAACGTCCAGGCGCGGCATTCCTTTTCGCCGGCGGTAAAGAACGTGCGGAGCCCGAGGATTTCGTAGCCCTTGCGCACCACGGCGTCGAGGCCCGATTCCTTCATGCCGAGTTCGTTCAGGAATTCAGCCTTGTCGGCGCTCTCCATCGCGGAGAGTTCTTCCTCGATCTTGCCGCTGATCACGATGACCTCGTGGCCGTTCTTGGCGGCGTAATCCTTGAGCTGGTCCACATAGGCGTTGCCGGTGAGGATGTCGTCTTCCTTCACGTTCGCGCAGTAGAACAGCGGCTTTGCGGTGAGGAGGCCCAGGTCCTTGACGATGCCTTCCATCTCTTCGCTGTCATGCATCACGGTGCGGGCGGCCTTGCCCTCTTCCATGGTCTTCTTCAAAAGTTCGCAGGCGGCGAGGCGAGCCTTCGCTTCGGCATTGCCGGTGCGGGCGCTCTTCGCTTCGGTAGAAAGGCGCTTCTCGACGGTGTCGAGGTCCTTCAGGATAAGTTCGGTCTCGATGACTTCCACGTCACGGACCGGGTCCACGGAACCGCTCACATGCACGATATTCTCGTCATCGAAGCAGCGGATAACTTCCATGATGGCTTCGCATTCGCGGATGTGGGTGAGGAACTGGTTGCCGAGGCCTTCGCCCTGGGCGGCACCCTTCACGAGGCCGGCGATGTCCACGAATTCCGTAACGGCGGGAACGATGGACTTCGGATTATAGACCTTCACAAGTTCGTCAAGGCGGCTGTCCGGGACGCTCACCATGCCCACGTTCGGCTCGATGGTGCAGAACGGGTAGTTCGCGGCTTCGGCACCGGCGTTGGTGATGGCGTTAAAGATGGTGGACTTGCCTACGTTCGGGAGGCCTACGATACCGCATTTGAAACCCATGATAATCTCCTATGGCGCGGGGTGTTCCCGGGCCTTCTGTTTTCGGCGGTAAAGTTAGAAAATCCTGCAGCAAAAAAACTTTACAAAGGCCTGTACTATAAACAAAAAAGCTGTTCCTTTACATTTTGTAAATGGTAAAAAAAGACAACTGTACGAAATAAAACGATGATTAACTTAATTTAAGAACGTGGGATTGTGTTATAAGCCGTTTGGGTATTAGGCCCCAAAAAGCCAATTCTCGAGTGTGGAACTGGCGGGCACTGTTGCCAGTGGAAATCTGGGTTGGAGATTAGACAATAGTGAAATGCCTAGCCCCAAGCGGCACCCATTAAAAAGACCGGTCATGCAGTTGCATGGCCGGTCTTTTTTATACTGTCTTGCGGGCGTTAGCCTTATTTTAGGTCATCGCGGTTCACACCGTACGCCCTGATATTGTCCAGCCAGAGTTCGGTGCTGTTGTAGGTAAATACCGTAAAGTTGGTAATCTTGTTCCTGACAAGGTCCCATCCGTGGTAGTCGCGAATGGTATACGTAAAGTCTTCGGGCTTTATGCAGTAGCGCGTCCAGTCAACGAGGCCTTTGCCCTTGCCCTTGTACGAAGCCTTGTAGTTCACGTCTTCGTCGAGCGTTTCGAGTATGATTTCGAAATCGCCGTCGGTGCGCAACCAGACGACCAGCGAGTCCATGCGGCTCCAGTCGTGCGGATGACGTGTGAGTCTCGTGCCGAATACCACAATGTCGGGGTAGGTCACCGTGTAATCGATGTGGAGAACCTTGCCAAGCCAGTTGGCGGCCTCGGTAATCGATGTTGAAGAGTTCAGGAACGATACCGTAACGGAATCGGTTAGCGTATCAACCTTGTGGAACTGCACGTACCAGCTGTCCCTCTTGAGTGGGGACGGTAGATCGCTCAGGGAGCTGCCGCTTTCGAAGTTGAAAATCTCGATGGAGTTGAGCTCGTACCACAGGGAATCGCTGATGCCCTTCCATACGTTAACCTTCTTCTCCGGTGCGGTCACGTCGGGGTCGCCCCATTCAAGCGTCCATGTGTCGGCGGTGTCGGCGAGAGATTCCAGCCTGATGTTGATGACGGCGCTCTTGATGTCGGTGCTCCAACTGTCAATGACCATCGGTACTGTGGCGCCCTTGCTTGTGAAAAGCTGGAGGTCGCTACCGTCTTCGCGGGCCTTGCTGAAGTTGAAATTCGTAGAATCCAACCTGAGCGTGAGGACGAACGGGGCCTGCAACGGGCGCATCCAGTCGGAAATCAGGTCGGTAGGATTGATTTCGAGGGACTGTATGATACCTGCCTTGCTGGGAGCAAAGACGTGCCCGATATGCAGAGATTCGCCGGACTGGGTCTCGATGTTCGCTTCGCCGATGCATTCGGCGTTGTCGCTGCTCCAGGACTTGACAGAAATCTGGCCGACGGGGAGGTCTTCGGCTACGAAGAACCCGAGGGAGTCCGTCTTTACGACGCGCCCAATACCTTCGATATTCACCCAGGCGTACTTGGCGTCTTCAGGCAGCGAGAGCCAGCCATTGATGGCGCCCTTCTTCTGGAGGGTTGCCTTCGAAACAGAGAACTTCTTCTTGAGACTGTTGATGGTGTACTGGTAGACTAGGGCAGAATCACCCTGTTCTATCTGTATGGTGTAGGAGCCATCCTTGTGGTTATCGATATAGATTTTCCCGGAACTGTCCGTTTCGCCGACGTACGTGAAGTCGTCTGCGTTAACGTTGCCCGTAGAATCGGTAACATACCAGCTCGGAAGCACCCTGTACGAAGCCTTTGCAGGATTCTTGCCACTATAGACCTGGATAGAGACGAATGCCGCCTCTTCCTTCGCAATGGCGTTTTCCGTTTCCGTAGTTCCACCGGCCATGTCGGAATTCGTACATGCGCCGAAGAAGATCATCGGAATGACCGGAAATATTTTGAACAGGGTCTTCATCATTTCGAAATCTTCTTGTTAAACGCCACGGGGAACAAGGCAAGGTTCATCTGCAGGACGCGCGTGGGCTTCCCGCACTTGTCTACTCGAATCTGGACGTCTTTCCGGAATTCCTGGATCATACTCTTGATTTCTTCAAAGCCTTGTTGGTCTACAGCCATTGTAAGTGTAGAAATATCTCGGTCTTCTGGGGCGATTGTCTGCAGAGAACGTGCTCCAATTTGCATTACTGCAGCCTGGAATGCCCTAATTGCCTGTGCGCGCTCTTCGCCGGAGATGTTGATGTGGGAATCGGCAATTTTTACGCGTCCATTGCCCAAATCCTGGATAAAGCCCAAATCCTTGAGCAAATCCACGCTTTCCTGCACCTTGTCCTCGCCAATGGCGGGTTCGAGCCATTCTGCAATGGTCTTTACATCGACTTTCCCCTGGTTAACCTCTATCAGAGCCCTGATGACGGGTGTCCACCAGTCGCTCAGGTACTTGATTTCCTTATCCTGGAGTACATGTTTTTTCACATCACGTAAAAGTACGGCCTTGGCAAGGATTTCTTCACGGGTCTTTTCGGATTTGGTACGGGAGGCAGCAAGCAGGAGGTCAAAATAGCGGGCGGCACGGCCGGTGAGGCCGAGGACTTTCTTGATGGCAGGGACACAGCGCACAGGCAGGTTGCGCTTCTTTTCGACAATGCAGAACACATGGCTCGCATTTAGGCCGATAGCCATCCCCAGAACGCTGTAGGAGTACTTCGCGTTCTTCTCTTTTTTCTCGAGATAGAAATCTCGGATGATATCCCGGTAATCTGTATATTCGTAAATACTTGGCATTTGGCTTGCCCCATTATTTGTAAAAAAATATATAATTTGGGGATATCCGTTTTGAGCCTATGAGAAATTTAATCATTACCTTTTTGTCAATGATTCTAGTCGCCCTCGGGGTGAAACTTTTTGTCGCGAAAAATGCCGAAAAGGCTGAATTTATTAGGCACGAGACGCTTGTAAACGAAGCCATGGAGTGCCTCGGGGCTGCCGACTGGAAGTGTGCCGAGAATGCCGTCAGGGGACTATTGTGTGATGCTCCTCACGATACAAACCTGCAACTCCACCTTGCGGGAATCCTTTTCGAGCAGGAACGGTACGAGGACTGCATTCGCCTAATCGACTCACTCGGCTATGCGGATGGAGATTTCGGGTTCCTCAAAAAGAAGTCCGCACAACTGATTCGCGAAATAGACGAACTGGGCGTCGAGCGATCCATGCATTTCCGTGTGGAATTCGAGGGGAATCCTTCTAAAAGCGACGTGATGGAGGCCCTGGCCGTACTGGAGGTCGCCTACGATTCCCTATGCAATCTATTCGATTTTAGGCCCGAAAACAAGATGAGCCTCGTGCTCTACAGGTCACGCGAGTACCAGGGAATGGGCCCGCGCCCAGACTGGGTGGCGGCGATATTCGACGGCAAACTCAGGATTCCTGTCGAAATGATGCATTACCGCGAAATCTACCGCCCCGTTCTTTTCCATGAACTCACACATTCCTTTGTGAGGGCAATGACGCGCGCCAAGGTGGCCCTCTGGATCAACGAGGGCATCGCTCAGGTGGTAGACGGGTCACGCACACAGAACCCACGGCCGGCCGGCGCGCCCCCTTCGCTGAATTCCCTGATCGAACCGTTCGTGAAGGAACCTTCCGCCGATGTAGCCGAACGGCTTTACTGGTATTCGCAGAAGATGGTAGAACGTATGCTGGCGAGGAACCCGGATTTTGTGCATTTCAGGGAATTTATACAGAGCCTGCGCACGATGGAAACCGACGAGGCGCTCCTGAAGTTTTATGGGGTCAAGACGGCCCAACTGCTCGACGAGGTGAAGTGATGGCGAAGAAGAAGATTGTGATACTGACGACCGGCGGGACGATTGCCGGCATTGGCGAAGCGGGGAAGGACACGGGATACGTTTCGGGCCAGGTCTCGGGCGAAAGCCTCGTGGCTTCCGTTCCCGAATTAGCGGAATACGCGGACGTGCGCGTCGAGGAAATCTGCAACATCAATTCCGACGACATGACGGACCGCATCTGGATAGAGCTTGCGAACCGCGTGAGGGAACTACAGGAAGACGAATCGGTGGACGGTATCGTAATTACGCACGGCACCGACACGATGGACGAGACCGCGTATTTCCTGAACCTCACGGTCAAGTGCGAAAAGCCTGTCATCATTACAGGGTCAATGAGGCCCTCTACTGCAAAAAATCCGGACGGGCCCGCAAACCTGCTGGGCGCCGTGCGGGTGGCAGCGGGCTTTGCCGTCGATGATGACCCTCCCGAGAACCTTGTGTGGGTCTACTTTGCGGGTAGCCTTTTCGATGCGAGGAACGTGCAGAAGTGCAGCGCCAGCGCGCTCGATGCCATGGGGGTAAATGCGCCGGGCGAGGGCGCAAGCCTAAACGCCCCGAGGGAAAAGAACTTCTTCGACGTCTCTAAACTGGATAGCCTACCGCGGGTGAATGTGGTGTATTTCTCGGTGGACGCAAGCCCGAAGGTACTGGAATATGCCGCATGTATCTCCGACGGGCTCGTGATTGCGGGTGCGGGCTCGGGCGAGTTCAGCAAGGCATGGGCGGAGGCGCTTGCCGCCATCGATATCCCGGTGGTCATTGCCAGCCGGACAAATCACGGGGTCGTGACGCTCAACGAGACGCTTGCTCCCGGGCGGATATGCGCAGGCTCGCTTGCCCCGCAGAAGGCCGCCGTGCTCTTGCGGCTTTGCCTGACGGTATCGGAGAACCCGAGAGTCATACGGAACTATTTTGCAAATGCGCAGCAGGGTTGAACTGGGCCTCTTTGCCATTTGCATGTGTATAAATGTATATTGCCATCATGCAGTTTACACGAAATCGATTCAATGTTTCAGGTACAGGCCGTGCAAGTAGCGCACTTTTTGCCTGCATGCTTGCCTGCATACTCGGAAGCCTGCTTGCAGGTTGCGCAGGCCTGCGTGACGATGCCCGCGGAGGCGGTTCCGGCGGCGATTCGGACATGCGCGATACCCCGTGCGAGGAATGCGGGGCCCGCGGCGAAATAGAACTGAAGATTACCGACGAGAAGTCTTACCGCGAATGGAACGCGAAAGCGTATTCCCGCATGGATTCCTCTGCGGTTGTGGGCGTATTCCCGACATTGCGAGTGAAGGCGATGCGCCCCGAGGTGTGCAAGATGTGCCACAGTTTCAGCGCGGACGCCCTGGATTTCGACCTTGCACATGTAGAAGACTCCCTCTTCGTGAATGCTTTCCCGAAGATGCAGCGTGAACTGATGCTCCCCGGAATGCGGCTCCCGGACAAGGATTCCTTATATATCGATACCCTTTCGGTAAGGCTCCTGAATTCCGCCTTTGCCGATGGCAAAAAGTTGGGCGATTTTACACCGTGGGTAGAACGTGACGGCATCGAACAGGCGTTCTCGCGCGAAGTCCCCGCTAAGCTCAAGGACTTGCTCTCTGGCATTGCCTCGCGGTACGAGGTGCGCTACCTGTCGCTCCCGCTGGTACTCGAGGTCGAGATGGACCCGGACCTGGGCAAGAGCGGCGGGTACACCTGGAAAATAGCGTGGAGCCTGTGGGACGCCCGTTACGGCGAACTGGTTTTTCTAGTCTATTCCGAATTTACGGCAGCGACAACGAGCAGGGTGGCTCCCGAAAAAGAATGGGCCGCCCCCTTCGCCTCGCGCCTCTGGAAGATGTTCTCCACCGACCTGAACAGGCTCGAAAGCCACTAATTACTATCTTTCCAAACCATGAATACCCCCTTCTACGTTTTTATGAAACTCCTGCCGAAGAATGCGGCCAGCCGTATTTTCGGTATCTTCGTGCGCCTTCGTATTCCCTTCGTCTCGAAGCTTGCGCGTAACGCCTTTGCCGCTTACTACAAGCTGAACATGGAAGAATCGGAGTTCCCGCTCAAGCTTTACCGCAATATCGGGGAACTCTTTATCCGCAGGCTCAAGCCCGGTATGCGCCCCGTGGCCGATACCGAAATCGTCTCGCCGGTCGATGGCGTGCTCTCGCAGACGGGTACTTTCGACGAAAAGCAGGAACTTATCCAGGCGAAGGGAAAAACCTACACGCTCAAGGACCTGCTCCGCGATGACGAAATGGCGAAGCATTTCGAGGGCGGCATGTTCGCGACAATATATCTCGCTCCTTTCAACTACCACCGCATCCACAGCCCGGTCAAGGGCGAACTTGTGGATGCCAGCTACTGCCCCGGCACCCTCTGGCCGGTCAATGTGGGCAGCGTGGAACGCGTCGAAGGGCTTTTCTGCATAAACGAACGCCTTACGAGCCGAATTCGCCTAGAAGATGGTTCCGAAATCCTCGTGGTGAAGGTCGGCGCCACCAACGTGGGCCGTATCGGAGTCGTGTACAGCGACAAGTTGCTCACGAATGCGGGCAAGCTCCCCAGGGACTGCAAGCGTCTCGACTGGAAGCCTTCCGAAAAGGTCTCGTTCGAAAAGGGAGGCGAACTCGGACGTTTCGAGATGGGCAGCACCGTTATACTCGTCGTAGACAAGAAGATCCGCGAACGCCATCCGGACCTGTTCAAGAACCGTCTCGGCTCCGCCGTGAAGGTGGGCGAGGCCCTGTAGGCAGATGGTGTCGGTCCGGCGTTTTGTACAGGATGAACCTGCGCTCTACAAGGCTTCGCAGGAATTCGTCGCTTTACTTGCCAATGTTCCGGACCCGGTCCTTTCTGTTGCCCGCCGCGCAAACGGCCTGAATGCCCAGATAGCCTGGACTCTCCTCGGGACGGTCCTTTTTCAGGACAGGTCCTATACAGAAATAGAGCGCTTGCTCGAAGCTCTTTACATGAAGTTTCCGGATGAATTGCTCTGGACGCTCCCCGTACCTGCCGCCCCCCAAATCAATGCCGTCGTTGTCGACACCTTCGGGAGCCGCAACTGGAGCCTGTTCGAGCATGTTGCCGGAATTTTCTGGAGCGTGGGGTTGTTCGCACGCCGCCATCCAGATCTTGCCGCCTGGGCCCGTGAGCGCACCCCCGAAGAAATGTGGCGCGATCTCGGCGAAATCTACTTCATGGGCAAAAAGAGCGTGCGCCCAAAGGCGTGTGCCGCTATCTACCGCCTGCTCGCACCCGCCCCCCTCGGGCTAGGTATAGAATTCCGGAACGATGTACGCCCTGCGGGTGCAAAAAAACGCGGGATCATGCCACCGCTCCCGCTTACGATGGGGGCGCGCCGCTTCCTGGCTATTCTCGGGCCTGCGCGCGATACCGGCTTTGCGGATATGGAGCCCGAAAAGAAGCAGGCGCTTGCGAATACCTACTTTGCGGCACTTTGCAAGGAAAGCCCGTACCGTAGCGCCCATGCACTCCAGTTCTTCCTCGAAATCGGGAGCGAAGACTTTATATGCCGTGAAAGGACCGAAGGCTGTGCGAAGTGCCCGCTTTACGACTTCTGCGACTATGCGCTTTGCAGGGAGTGAACGCGTCTATGCTAAATTTTAACCGTATGTTCCACCTGCAAAAGAAATTCCTGGTTCTTCTCGGTATCGCGATGCTTGCGGTCTGCGGCTGCAAGCAAGAAGAAGAGCGCCCGGTGGACTATCACGAAATCCTGTATAAGGATGTGCGCCCGATAGGTGTCCATGTGGACGAGCACCCCTCGACGCAGGATATTGCCGCCCTCGTTAAGCGAATCGACCTGCGCTACCCGGTGATGGTGGACGATACGCTCGACGTGTGCATCCTTGAATTCAAGAGCGACGTCTACGCGATGGACTATTACACCAACAGCGGGCGCTTCCAAGGAATTATCCCGATTCTGCGCGGCTCGAATCTCGAACAAAGTATCCGTTCCGACGCCCGCATATTCATTTTCACACACGACAGTTTCCGCCGGTACGAGCGTAGCGACCTGGAACACTATGTACGCAGTTTCCCCGGCTATCATGGCGGGTTCCCGCAGGAATTCCTGAGCCTTCCGTTCGAGCACCGCGAATCGAACAAGACCTCCATCCAGACAAGGAACTTCCTCGGGGTCAAGTCTTACTTCCCGGTACTCGTGCAGAGCTACCGCAACTCTAACCTCCAGTGGAACGTTGCCCGCAGTTGGGAACAGGTCGAAGAGGACGCCTATACATCCTGGGCATCACAGTTGAAGAAGGCGAAGCCTGCCGAAATTGCCTACGACGTGGATGTCGTATACTTCACGGTGGGCGAGGGCGTAAACGGTATGGCTTCGCGCCTGTCGGGTGGGCGTGTGGTGGTGGTCTGGGGTTACCTGAGCTGGCCGGACCTTGAACGGAAGTTCTTTGTCGCCTCCGATCGAGTCTTCGAGGCTCGCTATTAACTATTTCACAATTCTTTTGTTATATTAAAGTCATGGCTATTGAAAAACTTGCAGAAACTCTTTTGGAAAAGCTCCGTTTCATCACCCAGGCGGAGACCGTTATCGGCAAACCGATCCAGGCGGGTGAGTCCACTGTCGTGCCCGTGAGCCGCGTATCTGTAGGCTTCGGTTTCGGTGGTCACCAGAGCAAGGGAGACACGTCCGCCTCCGGTGGTGGGGCCTCGGTCGAACCGGTGGCGTTCCTCGTCATCAAGGGCGACGACGTGCGCATTATGCCTATCAGCAAGGACAGTTCGCTCGTTTCGAAGGTCATGGACATCGTTCCCGACGTGGTAAACAAGTTTTCCGGCAAGAAGTCCGATGCCGAATAGGGCTCATTTTTCGCCGTTTTAAACCTAATCGTAAAAAAATCCACTTTTTTTTAAAAAAGTCGTTCCGGCAGTGTTTTTTTGTGTATATTCCAAGTTGGAATAGAAAGAGGTACACATGAACCGTTATGACTTGGTCCTTCTGGGCCTTATCCTTGAAAAGGAGCGCAGCGGCTACGATATTATCACGGAAATAAGCAACCGTGAACTTGACCGCTGGGCCAACCTGAGCACTTCCACCGTATATAACCGCCTTACTACGCTCGAGAAGAACGAGTGCATTGTCGGGCGTGCCGAACGCGATGGAAACCGCCCGGAACGCATGGTTTTCAATATCACTGAAAAGGGTAGGGAAGTACTGCGCAAGGAGGTCCTCAAACACTTGACCGGGTTCAATGATGACCCGCGCACGCTCGGTTTTGCCTTCCTTTACGGCGCCGAGAACAAGGAACTCATCCGCACGCTGGAGGTCCACGAACGCCGCCTGGTGCAGGAAATCGAGAACCTCGAGAAGATGATTGCCGAAGAACCGCGCCCCACGCTCTACCCCGAGGGACCGTTCCTCAACTGCATGAGCCGCGACCATATCCTTGTGGAACTCAAGTACGTGCGTGCCGCTATTGGCATCCTGCGCGACCCGATCCGCAACAAGAAGCTCGACGGCTACTTCTACATCAATTTCGGCAACCGCGATTTCGAGAACTTCAACCAGAAAAAAGACTAATTTTTCTATATTTACCGCGTTGAATTTAACCCCCTCTTACGGAGACAAAATGGCTACAAAACAGACCAAGAAGAGCGCCCCGAAGGCCGCCAAGAAGGTTGCAGCTAAGGCTGCAGCAAAGTACGGCTACTTCGATGACGCCAAGAAAGAATACGTGCTCACCACGCCGGCAACCCCGATCAAGTGGTGCAACTATGTTGGTACATTGAACTTCGGCGGTATCGTGGATACTACCGGCGGTACCCTGGTTTGCAAGGGCGACCCGGCCCTGAACCGTATCACCAAGTACATCGCCCAGATGCCTTGCTCTGACTTTAAGGCCAGCACCGTGTACATCCGCGTCAAGGATGGCAAGGGCTACAAGGTCTTCTCTCCGTTCGTCGTTCCCACCCTCACCAAGATGGACAAGTGGGAATGCCACGTGGGTCTCTCTTACATGCGCTGGATTGCTGAATGCTGCGGCCTGCGCACCCAGGTGACGATTTTCGTCCCGACGGGCTCCAACACTCTCCTCCAGGACATCCAGGTCACCAACCTCGGTGGTGCCGCCAAGGAAGTGGATATTATCCCGGTTTATGAATTCAGCCACTTCGAAGCCGAAAAGCAGCTCACGAACGCCGACTGGGTCCCGCAGACCATGACCCTCAAGGGCCACTGGGAAAAGGACGGCCATGTGGTGCTCGAACAGTATGCCTACATGAAGCGTGACTTCGCCGTGAACTACGTGACCGCCAACTGCAAGGTCGGTAGCTTCGACGGTGACCGTCGCGTGTTCCTCGGCGCCAACGAAATGGGCTCCTGGGCTGCTCCGCTCAGCCTCGGCAACAAGGAACTTTCTAACAGTGAATGCGACCGTGGCGACAACATCGCCGCCCTCATGATCCACGCTGGCAAGATTGCTGCGAAGAAGACCTTCCGCACCTGCACCCAGCTCGGTCAGGAACAGAGCCTCAAGGTCGCTGCCAAGGCTATCAAGAAGTACCGCGACTTGAAGAACGTCGACAAGGCTTTCGACGAACTCGCCAAGTTCTGGGAAAACTACCTCGCCACTATCCAGGTGCAGACTCCGGATGCTGCGTTCAACTCCATGGTGAACGTCCACAACCCGCGTCAGTGCCACACCACCAAGAACTGGAGCCGCTACCTGTCCCTGTACCAGCTGGGCTACGGCACCAGCCGCGGTATCGGTTACCGTGACTCCAGCCAGGACCTGATGGGCGTGATGAGCCACATGCCGGAAGAAGCATTGGAACTCGCCTTGAACCTGCTCTCCGTGCAGCGCCCCGAAGGTAACGCCATGCACCAGTACGCTCCGCTCGCCCTCGCCGAAGACAACGGCAACGAAGCGAACGCCGGTGACTCCCGCGAAAAGAAGGGTGTGCTCGACGAGAAGGGCCAGCCGGCTTACGCAGACTGGTACGGCGATGACCACCTCTGGATCGTCCTCACGATTGCAAACTACCTCAAGGAAACCGGCAAGATGGACCTCCTCAAGAAGGAAGTCACCTTCTACGAAGCCGGCAAGAAGCGCGCCCAGCGTGAAAAGGGCACTGTGCTCGAACACCTCAAGCGCTCCCTCAACTTTACCCGTACTCACCTCGGTAAGCATGGTTTGCCGCTCCTCGGCTTTGCCGACTGGAACGACTGCATGAACCTGCCGCTCGGTGCAGAATCCTCCTTCAACACCGGCCTCTACGCCAAGGCACTTCTCGAGATGATGGACATCTGCGAAGCTCTTGGCGACAAGAAGTCTATTGAAATGTACAAGGGCTGGTACGAAGACGTGAAGAAGGCCTTCAACGACTCTGCCTGGGACGGCAAATGGTGGGTCCGCTGGTTCGACAAGCAGGGCAACGCCTACGGCACCAACAAGGCCAAGTACGGCAAGATTTACTGCAATAGCCAGTCCTGGTCCGTGATTTCCGGTATCGCTACCGGCGACCGCGCCGTGCAGGGCATGGACAGCCTGAACAAGCTCCTCAACACCGCTAACGGCGTGAAGAGCTCTACTCCGGGCTACCGCGGCTTCGACCCGAACGTGGGTGGCATCTCCACTTATCCTCCTGGAGCCAAGGAAAACGGCGGTATCTTCCTCCACACGAACCCGTGGGTGATGATTGCCGAAACCATCCTCGGCCGTGGCGACAAGGCCTTCCAGTATTATAGCCAAATTAACCCGGCTGCCAAGAACACCAAGCTCGACGAGTTCGAATCTGAACCGTATTGCTACCCGCAGAACATCCTCGGTGACGAACACAAGCAGTTCGGTATGGGCCGTAACGCATGGCTCTCCGGTACCAGCTCCTGGACCTACCAGGCCGCTACGCAGTTCATCATCGGTGTCCGCGCCAGCTTCAAGGGCCTCATCGTGAACCCCTGCATCCCGAGCACTTGGGATGGCTTCAAGGTGACCCGCAAGTTCCGCGGCGCTACCTACGAAATCGAAGTGAAGAACCCGAAGCACGTGTGCAAGGGTGTCGCCGAGATGATCGTCGATGGCAAGAAGATTGATGCGGATGTGGCTCCGATCTTCACGAAGGGTGTCCACAAGGTCGTCGTCACCCTCGGTTAATTTGAATTATAACCGTCGTGATACGGCGTTGTTCGCCCCCTCACGTATTATTTATACGCTACGGGGGCTCGCGCCTTGTCTCACTCGGTTCTAATCCAAATTGGGATTTTTGGTCTGCTTCTAACGAAGCGGACTTTTTTTGTTTGGCTCTCTGCGTTTTTCGGAAGAGGTTTGTCATCCCCGCGTAGGCGGGGATCTTCCTGAAATTAAAAGTCCGCTCCGTTTGGGGCGGATTTTTCTATATATAAAATATGGCTAGTTTATTTGGAAAATGCTGGAATAATTTTGTGCTCTTGGCTGCGGCGGTGCTGTGGGTGGGTTGTTCTGATGGCGATAAGAATGCGGATAAATCCCTAGAGCAGGAAAAGGGTAAAACGGAACAGTCCTTGGACGTGAAAAAGGAAGATTACGAGAAAGCGCATAGGGACAGTCTGTCAAAAAGAAAGGCAGAAATTGATAAAATCTTGAAGGAGGTTGCGACGTTATCTACTTCCGGTACAACTACGCTTTATGGCGTCGTCAGAAGTAGTTCCAAAGGTCTAGAAAGGGACAAAGATGGAAAGTTTATAATTGAAAAGGCAAAGGGATTCGCAAAAACCCCTACTTTTGAGGAATTGAGTCTGGAAAGAGGCGTCTATGATGATAGAGTTTCGTTTTTACGGCCTATTCGTCAGCGGACTCCTGGACTGCGCCATATTTACAATAAACATTTAAAGAAGAGTCCCAGTTTTAGCGGGACGATTGTTTTTCGGTTGAATATCAATGCTGACGGTACCGTTCAAAAAGTTCAAATCGATTCAACGACTACCGGCAATAGGGCTTTTGACGAAGAAATCCGGAAAGCGGTAAGTCGCTGGAGTTTCCCGAAAATGAATTCGGATGAAGTTGCAACTTTCCCGATAAGATTTTATGAAGAAGAGTTGTTGAAGCAGAACGATTAAAGTCCGCTCCGTTGGGGCGGATTTTTTGTTTTTTTGAGGCTGTAAAATAAACTGTGTCACAATCCACCCCCAATAACCCAAAACCTTACT